>CANRCU010000056.1 GCA_947629215.1 uncultured Clostridia bacterium | reverse complement strand
CTCGGTGTAACAATAGTGAATGTATCCGAAGAAGATGCCGAAAGATACGGTCTTCAGGCAGGCGTTATAGTAGAGGAAGTTGTCAATGGCAGCGCTGCCGACAAAGCAGGCATAAAACCCGGCGATGCCGTTACATCATTTAACGGTTCACCCGTATTTACATCGGAACAGATGTTACAGGCAATAAGGAACTGCAATGTCGGCGATACGGTAAATATCACCATAGTCCGCAACGGAGAAACCAAAAATATAAGCGCCAAACTCATGCGCGCAAATCAGGATTTTTAACCGACGGGTAAGTTACGTTTCTTTGGCGATGGATAATTATTGTATTCAATCGGCAATTCATCAAAATAAACAGCCGTGTACAGAGATAACTCTGCATTGCGGCTGTTTTATTTTGCGCCATAATTACAGTGAATGGTATTCGTGTGCATTACATACTCATAATCGGTCGTCGCTAAGGCAACATTTATGTATAAATTTAACTCTTTGGGCAAAAATGTTAATATGAGTACAGTACAAGTTACACTTATATTACAATTTATAAATTTTGTTGATTTTTGAAATAATAGGTATTAAAATTATATGTATATAAAACTGTCCGAAAACTGTATGATATGTCAATATAGGGCATATCGGTGATAGTTTGAATATTAAATTATATTTTATAAACGGGGTAAAATCCAATGAAAAAAATGTATTTGAACAAGCAAAAACGTATGTTTATAGGCAAAGGTCAATATGACAGAAAAAAACAGGCATCTTCTGTTGCTTTTCGGGTGTTTGTGGTCGTATTTTTGTTAGGGCTGATTGTCTGGACGGTTATAAACACTTACAATAAAAAGGAGCTTGTCAAAACATATATCAGCAATGCACGCAGCTATACGGAAACACAGAATTATATTTCTGCCGTTGAGGAATACAATAAAGCGCTCAAAACAGGCAGAGGGCTTAACAAAGCCGAAATATACCGCGGTATTATATATTGCTATGTTAAACAAGGTTCGGCAAGTGAGGCGTATGACTATGCTACCATGTTGCTTGGCAGGCACGAAGTAAAGGGCGAAGACTTCAAGGAAATCGCGCTTATGATAAATTCACTCGATCCGTCGTCGGCATACAGATTGCTGGAAAGTTATACCGAAACAAATAAAACAGATGAATCTATACAGCAGCTTATCGAATTTTCGCGTTCCGAGCCTGTCATACCTCAGCTTGATATGCTGCCGGGGACCTATGTCAAAATATCCGATTTGAGATTCAAACCCGATGACGAACATTTCGGTCACAGCATATTTTATACACTTAACGGCGAAGCCCCCGATGAAAACAGTATGATATACCGCGGAGGTTTCCCTGTAACGGATAATATTGAACTGAGAGCAATGTCGCAAAACAGCGAAGGCAGTTTCTCGGAGATAGGTTCTTATTCATTCACGGTAGATTCCGACATGTACAACAAGCTATCTGAGCTGCTTGAAACGGCAAAACATCTTTACGATACAACTGCTGTCGGTATGGAAATAGGTCAATGTCCGCAGCCTGCAAAAAAAAAGTTTGAATTTGTTATAAACGATGCCGAAGAACTTTTAAAGCAGGACAACATTCTTTTTATGGATGCGGAAAACAGGGTGGATTATCTTAATGCAGCAATAGAAGAATTTGATGCTAAGATAAATAAAAACATAGATGACCAAACACTTGAAGATTTGCTTGTTTTTGCAAACGATATATATACATCGGTTGCGGCATCGAGCATTTCAAGCTCCGTTGCCGAACAGCTGGATGCGCTGAAAACTGCGCTTGATAACGGCATTTTGTCCGATCGGGATCAGGCAAGTATAAACAAATCTTATTATACGTTGTACAATGCTTTGCTTGAGCTTAATTTTACAGGCTATAAAACAGCTTATAAAACTTTGCTTGCCTCGGAAACAGGCAGCAGTTATATAATTTATGACATAAACGGCGACATGATACCAGAGCTTTTATTGACAGGCGGTGAAAATATAATATATACCTATTCCGTTTCGCAGGGCAAGGCTGTTAGAGTGTCAGAACCCGATTCTCTTTCGTCATTCACTACTTTCTATGAAAATCACAACGGTTTGCTTGCTTGCACAACAAGCGACGGAAATGGAGATTTTCACCTTATAACTTTTGTTGATAACAAACTTGTTATATCCGAAAAGCTTGACGAATACAACACAAATGAAACCCTGAGAACAAGCCTCAGACAGATAGTTGTTAATAATGCCGGGGATATGCAGGCGGTAGAAATTTTTTAAATGATAATTATGAAAGACATTTTGCACAATGGCGGTATTAAAATTTTTGTAAGTTTTCACCTTTGAAAATTTCGCCTGAAAATCATATAATATTTATTGTGAGTAACCTAAAAAGGTGTAAGTCCAACAGGATTTGCACCTTTTATTTTTTTAGGAGGTAATAAAAATGGAAAAAAACAGACAAGCCGATCCGGGTAGGGATAAGATCTCGGTCCTTATGCTCAAATATGCTATACCATGTACAATATCGCTGCTTGTGGGGGCATTGTATAACATAGTCGATCAGATCTTCATAGCAAATGCCGATTATGTAGGTTCATACGGCAATGCGGCAAATACGGTCATATTTCCGCTTACGGTCATAGCGCTTGCAATTGCCGTGATGATAGGGGACGGCTGCTGCGCTTTTGTCAGCCTTAACATAGGGAAAGGCAACAACGCCGACGCAGGCAAAAGCATGGGCAATTCAATACTGCTGACCCTGATTTCCGGCATAATACTTGCGGCTTTATATCTTATTTTTGACGACGGTATAATAAAACTGTTCGGCGGTACTGTAAACAAAGAAACCTTTTTATGCGCAAAAGAATATTTTTTCTATATATCGCTCGGTATACCCTTTTATATGTTCGGTCAGGCAATGAACCCCATCATAAGGGCGGACGGCTGTCCTAAGTTTGCAATGTTATCCACTTTGTGCGGCGCAGGCATCAATATTGTTCTTGATCCCGTTTTTATATTTGTTTTCAAATGGGGAATGATGGGCGCAGCCGTGGCAACAGTCGCAGGGCAGGCGGCAACAGCGGCGCTTGCCGTATATTATTTGTGCAAGAAAAGAAATATTGCGTTTTCCGCAAAATGCTTTGCCCCTAAAGCCGATATTATAACAGAAACGCTCACTCTCGGCATATGCAGTTTTTTGTCGCAAATATCGCTTGTTGCCGCAATGGCTGCAATAAACAATATGATAACCCGTTACGGGGCGGCGGATATTATTTTCGGTCAACCCCAATTTGCGCAGATACCCATGGCTGTGGTAGGCATTGTTATGAAATTCTTTCAGATAGTTATATCTGTTGTTGTGGGTATGGCGGCAGGCTGTATACCGATAGTTGGTTATAATATGGGCGCAGGGCTGTATAACAGGGTAAAAGAGCTTTTTACCAAGCTGCTTGTATGCGAGGCTACGGTCGGTATAGCTGCATTTATAACGGTCGAGCTGTTGCCAAAGCAGCTGACAAATATATTCGGCGCCGCAAACGAAAGCGTTTACTATACGGAATTTGCCGTAAGGTGTTTTCGTATATATCTTTGTATGATAATTTTTGCCTGTATAAACAAAGCTGCATTTATATTTTTACAGGCAATGGGCAAGGCGGCTGCCTCAACGATGCTCTCAACAGTACGCGAGGTGGCGTTCGGTGTCGGCTTTGCGTTGCTGTTGCCGCTGTTTTTCGGGCTTGACGGTGTGCTTTATTCTATGCCTGTGTCCGATGCTCTTACTGCCGTTATATCTGCAGCAGTGATAATATCCACTTATAAGCAGCTCTCGCCGGCTGAGATTGTTGTAAATAAATGATTTTGTGTAAACAAACTCGGAATTTTGAAAACTCCGAGTTTGTTTATTATTCAGATTTTTTCGGGTTCGGGATAATCCACACCGAAAGTTTCGACAGTAACATCATACATTACCTGCTCTGTGATTGGTCTGTCCATACGTCCGGTAGGTACATTTGCAAGTTTATCAACAATGTCCATTCCCTCCGTTACCTTGCCGAAAGCAGCATATGCGCCGTCAAGATGTGGTGCATCTTTATGCATGATAAAAAACTGAGAACCTGCCGAATCCGGCATCATAGCGCGAGCCATTGATAAAACGCCTGCTGTGTGTTTCAGGTCATTTTTAAAGCCGTTTTGTGCAAATTCGCCTTTAATGCCATAGTCGGGACCGCCTGTGCCGTTACCTTTCGGACAGCCGCCTTGTATCATAAAGCCTTTAATGATCCTATGAAAGGTAAGACCGTTATAAAAGCCCTTATTTATAAGGCTGATAAAGTTGTTTACGGTGTTTGGCGCTATATCGGGGTAAAGCTCAGCTTTTATGATGTCGCCGTTTTCCATCTGGATAGTTACAATAGGATTTGCCATAATTATTGTCCCTTTCTTTTATTATATTTGTTTATAAACCAAAAGTGGTTTAACATTCAGATAATCGCTTGAGGTCAAATAGTAACTGGTGCCGTTTACTTTGCCGATAATGCCTGTTTTATGCGCCGCTTCAGTATGCAGATGCCCATAAACAACTGTTTCAACACCGTAACTTTCAACTATCTTGCAAAAATCGGAATATTCCCCTTTATCGTTGACAGGCGGGTAGTGCAGCATTACGATAAACTTTTGATACCCTGCTTTTTTGGCTGAGTTTAAAGAAAGCTCCAATCTTCCGCATTCCCGCTTATATATTTTTTCGTCTGCCTTTGTATAAAAAGTATCGTTCGGGCAAAGCCAGCCGCGTGTTCCGCATACGGCATACTCGCCAAGCGGATAAAAATTTGTTCTTATAAAAAACATGTTGCCATCAAGCATATTCAGCTTTTGTACGGAAGTCCACCAATAATCGTGATTACCGCATACAAATATTTTTTTGCCCGGAAGTTTTTTTATAAAATCAATATCGGGCATAAGTTCGCTCATATTCATAGCCCATGAAATATCGCCCGCAATAAGAACGGTATCATCGGGGGCAACGGTATCAAGCCAGTTTTTTTGTATTTTAAGATAATGTTCCGTCCAGTTATCCCCGAATATGTCCATCGGTTTTGGTTTTGCAAAACTCAAATGCAGATCGGCGATAGCATAAACGGACATTACACATACCTCACATTATATATCTCTGCCATTGTTTCAAGTTTGTGATTAAATTCGTACAGTTTATCAACATTGCCTTCCTGATATATCTGCATAAATTGTTTGTTAAATTCGTTCATATGCTCGACTTTGCCGTAGGTGTAGAGATTATGTATATTTTTTACTATCTCATTCACCAAAAATTCCTGTGTTTGCATGGCTTTTTGGGCTTGTAAAAGTTCGCCCCTTATGGTCGTCATTTCTTTGTCGAGCTTAAAAGCGGCTTCGGCGCAGTTTTGCAGCCTCTCTTTAAGATGTTCGGGTAAATTGCCGTCGTATTTATACCTGAGCGAATGTTCTATCGTAGCCCAGAAATTCATTGCAAGCGTGCGTATCTGTATTTCACATTTAAGAATACGTATCTCGCCTTCATACATTATTTTGTATTCAACCGTAATATGATAACTGCGATAACCGCTCCTTTTGGTATTTGTAACATAATCTTCTTCAATAAGGATCTTCATATCATAATCGCTTCGTGAACGAATGATATTGACTACCTTGTCTATATCTTCGACAAAACGGCATATTATGCGTATGCCCGCAATATCCTCCAGCACATCAAGAGCATTTTCAATAGGTATATTGCGGTCGTTTGCCTTTGCTATTATACTTGCGATGCTTTTGACACGACCTTCGACCTGTTCTATCGGCGAATGTATCTGCCTGCGTTTAAATTCCCTCTGTATATTTTTAAGCTTTAAAACTATTTCATCAACTGCCTGTTCATATGGCAGAAGTTCTGCATTCCAGTTTATAATTCCCATAAAAATTCCCCCGTTTTTTTTATTATAACATACACATTACATAAATTCAATAGCAATATAGTAAATTTTAACATATCACAAAGGAGAAAAATGTAAAAACGTGAAGTTTTCAATAAAATAAATTTGGAATATAAATTCGAATTTGTGAATTTTTTTGGCTTAAATATATTTCGGATAATATTACATCGTTCATATAAATAAAAAGGTCAGGCGGAAAATTTGCAATACCGCCTGACGGTTATAAATGAATTTATCTCTTTATATCGTAATTCATATTCATAAGATTGCGTATAGTCTGCACATCGTCGGTGATGTTGGCATCGCCGTGAATGGTATGCTTGATAACGCTGCTTGCAACGGCAAAATTGACCATATCCATAGCCTTGTAATTATGCATCATAGCATAGATAAGACCGCTTGCAAAAGCATCGCCGCCGCCGACGCGGTCAAGGATATTAAATGTAAACAGTTTGCTTTCAAAGGTATGGTTTTCATACCATAAAAAAGCTTTAAGGCTGTTTTCGCTTCCGCTGTGAGCATAGCGTACATGGCGGGCGATACATTTTATATTTGGATACCTGTCAACAAAACGCTGGAATATCTCGTCTTGCTGCTCATAACTGGGCTGAAGCGGTATACCGTCTTTTACGTCGCCCTTGGAATGATCGTCTTCATCTTTCCAAAGATGATAAGGCTCGATACCGAGGAGGACGTCAACATAAGGCAGACATTCGGTGCAGAAATCTCTTGCTGCTTCCCATGTCCAGAGTTTGCTGCGGAAATTGCCGTCAAAGCTGACTGTCAGCCCCATTTCTTTGGCTGCTTTCAGACTGTTCATTATAAGCGTGCTGCAGCTTGGCGAAAGGGCAGGGGTGATACCGCTGAGATGCAGCCATGTGAAACCCTCAAAAAGCTGATGCAGGTCTACTTTGTTAAAATCATATTCGGTTATTGCACTGTGTTTTCTGTCATATGTAACCTTGCTTGGACGGATCCCATAGCCTGTTTCAAGATAATAACTGCCAAGACGGTGTGTCGGCGTTTCTTCGGGTGTACTTAATATCATGGGGCTGCAGTGAACATCATTGCTGCGCAACATACGAACAGCGCTTTTGCCGATACTGTTGTTCGGAACAACGCTGAAAAATGTGCTGTCTATACCCAAATTTGCCAAAGCAAGTGCGATATTGGCTTCGCTGCCGCCGTAACTTGCCTCAAAGGTTGTTGCGGTACGGATCTTTTCATAATTAGGCGGGGTAAGCCTGAGCATTATCTCACCTATTGTGATAAATTTATTTGTAGTGTCATTGTCGCGTAAAATCGGATTGAAATGTTCCATGGGAATCCTCCTTCTCTTTTAGAATTTCTTTATTATATTTTATAATATTTATAGGAATATTTCAATAGATAATTTAGCTGTGAATGTAAAAAATAACGGCAATAAAAATCAGCCTTTAAATTAAAAAACTTGCAAAAAGACATAGGCGAAAGTCAAAAAAGTGATAGGATAGAGCGTTAAATGTATAACTTTGGTCATTTCGGATAAAATATATTCAATCGGTCGGGGAAGTCCATGACAATACGTGGTATACTTGACAATATTTTATTCGGAGGTCTTATTTATGGAAGTATTAAAAGTGTCGTCAACTTCGCAGCCTAAGTCGGTAGCTGGTGCTATTGCGGCAATAGTGAGAGGCAATGAGGGTGTTGAGCTTCAGACAATAGGTGCAGGGGCGGTCAATCAGGCTGTCAAGAGCGTTGCGATAGCAAGGGGCTATGTTGCGCCAAATGGTATAGAATTGATATGCGTACCTGCATTTTCACAGCTTGATGTAGACGGTGAAATAAAAACAAGTATTAAATTTTGCGTTGAAAAAAGGTAAAAAATTAATGACAATAGCTCTTTTTTATGTTATAATGTTAGAAAATTAAACTTGAAAGGAGCCATATTATGATTTTGGATGATTTTAGTTTAAAGGGTAAAGTTGCAGTTGTCACAGGCGCAAATACAGGGCTTGGACAGGGAATGTGTGTTGCTCTTGCACAAGCGGGTGCAAAGGTAGCAGGGGTAGCAAGACGCAGCTGCGCCGAAACGTCGGAGCTTATAAAAAAAGACGGTGGCGAATTTTTTGAAGTTATTGCCGATTTGTCGGACACGTCAAATGCGCCTGTTATACTTGAAAAGGTCGTTGAAAAGTTTGGCAGAGCAGATATACTTGTCAACAATGCAGGCATAATCCTTCGTGAAGACGCTATAAATGTTACAGAGGAAGATTGGAACAAAGTTATAAATATCAATCTTAATATGGTATTTTTGCTTTCGCAGACTTTTGCAAAGCAATTTGTAAAACAGGGCGACGGAGGCAAGATCGTAAATGTTGCCTCTATGACAAGTTATCAGGGCGGTATAAGAATACCTGCCTATACATCAAGTAAATCCGCAGTTTTAGGGCTTACGCGCGCGCTTGCTAACGAATGGGCATCCAAGGGAATAAATGTAAATGCCATTGCACCCGGATATATGGCAACAAATAATACAACACAGCTCAGAGATGATGAGAAACGTTCGGGAGAGATACTTGAGAGAATACCTGCGGGACGTTGGGGTACACCAAAGGATATGGCAGGTGCTGTCGTATTTCTGTGTTCAAAGGCTGCCGAATATGTAAACGGATTTACTATCGCGGTCGACGGCGGTTGGCTGGCAAGGTAAAAGCCTGAGTTTTAACGCAGATAAAATTATTCATATTATTTCAGGAGGTAAAAAAATGGCTTTTAAAGAAATGTTTAAAGAATTTACCGATGCCGTTACGGCAAAAGGCGCAGAAGTTGCGCAAAAAGTCAAAGATACGGCAGATGTTGCATCTCTCAATTCTCAGATAAAAATTGAAAAAGACGGCATCAAAAATGCTTATCAGGCTATTGGAGAGATCATATTCAACGAACAGAAAGATGACGAAAACAGCAAATTTAAAGAACAGATCCAGTCAATAAAAAGAAAATTGGTAAAGATAACCGAATTGGAAAAAAATATTTCCGAAATAAAAGGCACAAAAAAGTGTCCCTATTGCGGTGAAGTTATTGGTATTCTTGCAGAAACCTGCCCTAAATGCGAAAAAGAACTTCCCAAAGAAGAAGCTCCCGTTGTTGAAAGAGTGTGTCCCGCCTGCGGAGAACCGTACGCTGAGGGAGATGCTTTTTGCGTAAAATGCGGCAGGGGTCTTTGATAAAATGCTGTGTATAAAGAATTGCCAAAGCAAAAAAATAAAATAGACTTCTATATTAGTCGGAAAGTCCCACACTTTTTAAAGCGGTGGGACTTTTCGGTTTAAAAAAATTAGGCTCTTTGTCAAAACCGCACCATTTGACAAAAAGCCCAAAATACACCCAGCGGGAATCGAACCCACAACTAACCCTTAGGAGGGGTTTATTATATCCGTTTAACTATGGGTGCTTAACACAAATATTATTTTATCATGTTACATATAAAAAGTCAACTAAAATTTATTGATATTTACGTTTGTTTCATAAAATTATCATTAGCAAATAATTCTTAGCTAAAGTTGATTATTTGGTAAACCGTTTAACATATTCTTTAACAAAAATTATTCGGTTCGATTTGCAATTTTTGATTTTATTTATCGACAGAGTAAGACTTACCATTAGGGCGAATGTTTGTCAAACGCAAAAACAGTTACAAACTTTTTGGTTTATAACTGTCATTGCGTTATAGCTGTTGCTGATGTTATCAATGTATGTTTGCAGCCTTTGATTTATTTATTCCAACACTGTTTTATAGTATTCATTGCCGGTGCTTTCATCAATATAAGGAACGGCATAAAATCTTTTTCCGATAATAGTTCTCAGGTTTTGAATATTTTCCAATTCAGATGCACCAAATTCTTGATAACAGATCTTTTCGCTTGTTTCGTTTAAATCTTCATAGAAATCCGTAACAAACAAACCGAACATATCCAAAAGATCCTCAAAAGGAACTTGTGTAATATAGCTTGGACAACCGTCTTCCTCGCCGTATTGATCCGGTTCTTGTTCAAAAGAAAGAGAAGTAACAAAAATCATATCCGAATCATATGGCGATTTAGTTTTGTAAATGCCCTCTTCCACTTTTTGAAAATCGGCTGTTTCATATTTTTGCGGAACATAATTTTGAAAATTCTTCATATGCAGTCTCCTTTATGCTTGTTAATAATCTTTATGAAATATATCAATACTTCCATTAAAATAATACCATGATTACATTTATTTTTCAATAGTATTTTATAAAATTTCATGTTCGTTTCTGCAAAAATAACTGTAAATCACCCTTTAAGCGGCGGATACATATGCGGTCATGATAAGGATCGTTTATTTCTTTTACCTATCAATTCTTCCAGAGTTTCGTAAAGGCAATCCATTTCAATGGGTTTTGAAAGATGCGCATTCATTCCGGATTGAAGAGAATTTTGAACATCTTCGTCAAAAGCATTGGCGGTAAGCGCAATAATGGGTATTTTTTTTGCATCCTCACGCTCCATTGCTCTTATTTTTTTGGTTGCCTCAAGTCCGCTCATGATAGGCATACGTACATCCATAAGTATGGCATCATAGTAATTTTCGGCACTGCCGGAAAACAGCGAAAGCACTTCTTGACCGTTTTCGGCATGGTCTACTATGATATTGCGCACTTCAAGTATTTTTATCATTATTTCCGCATTTAGCATAACATCTTCGGCAAGCAGTATCCTTTTACCAGAAAGGTCGACGGGTTCTTCCCGATCGCGAATATGTTTGTTTTTAACGACATTCTCAAATTCATTTAAAACATTGGCGGC
>CANRCU010000055.1 GCA_947629215.1 uncultured Clostridia bacterium | reverse complement strand
GCAGGGTATCAAACACAAGCCGTTGACCGTGTTTCAGCCTAACTTTGGTTTTATATACCCACCTTGTGGGAGTGGATTGCTTGTCATCCTTTGTGAATCCGTCCCATACCACTATATCATTGACCGTTTCGCCTTCCCCTACGGTCATTGCCGTGGTAGCTTCCGTACCGTCCTCTGCACTGACTGTTGTATCTAAGTCATTGTAAAGACATGGCGTAGCTACAACTTTGGTTTCATTAATAGAAGCTTCTGCATGTGAGTCAGCAACCAACGTTGTCATAGGTGTATTTCCGTCTTCGGATTCATAGATCAGCTGAACATCAAATTCCCAAGGATGATCCTTCTCTTCGTCCGAACCGTATTTTACAGTCTTACTTACAGTTAGTGACGGTCTGTCCGCAGCCAATACTATAATACCCAGCCTGTCATTGATATAATAATTTTCGGGTTCCTTCTCTTGGTAAGGTTCCCATGCAATGCCCCTCTCGTTATCCTTATTTGTTCCAAGATAGAACGTTATACTGTCTTTAGATGAGGGATCCTCTGTTTTTTTGTTGGTATAGCTGTAATCGGCAATGAAATTTGATATATTATCCTTTGTTATTTCTTCGCCGGCTATTCCCTTTGTATCATTTTCACCCATTATGACATTACTGTCAAAGTACTCCGTCTTAAATACCGACGGGTCTTTCTCCACCGAAATATACTTTAGCGCCGTACCGTCTATAAATATAGTGTTCTCCGTGCCGTCGTATGTATCCTTTTCCGAACCCGTTGGTTCTGCTTCCGTACCGTTATAACCGATAGTGTAAGTACCTATAGGCAAGTCGTATGTAGTAGGCTTGCCGTCGCTGCCTTTTACACCTTCTTTCCAATACGAACCATCGGTAGACTCATAACCTTTAAGCTTAGCAAATACGCTGTAAACGGCTTCCGTGTCAATATTCTTATCTGTCGGCAAACTAACGACCTCAAAGGTAAGCTTATAGGTTTCATCTTCTACATCCGGTTTAAAAGGCTTTCTGCCGCTTGGAGCCGATTCGGATGTCGCCTCGGTTGTTGTTTCGGTCGTTGTGTCGTTTTCTTCTGCATCATTATAGGTGCGTTTCGCCGAAAGTGTAAATGTTACGGGTTCTGAGGTAGATTCCTCAATAAGGTGTTTGACTTCTTTGCCTTTTATCCTCAGCTCAAGGGCAAGACCGCCGCTTATAACTTCTCTGGTATAAGTTGTATCGGCATGAACGTAATTTTTGCCATCTGAGTTTACACCTTCGTTTTCGCCATACTTTCTTTTGTTTTCCGCCTGTAGTTCACCTTCTGCCTCTTTATACTCTTCATTCCACCGGTAATTATTCTCTCCCTGTTCATCCTCTACCAGCAGTACATTGTTGATGTAATATTTACGGGTAACCTCTTCGCAATCAAGCGCATAATATCTTTGAGCATCCTCATTAGCCCCGGGATTTATTATGTTTTCATTTCCTATTTTTACACGATTTTCATCTTTCACAAAATAGTAATGTGGGGCGTCTTTACTGCCAAACTCTATCTGCACTTCATCTTTACCGCTTAAAGCCGGCAGCGGTTCATATTCAATATTAATTGAATATTGCAAACCGTCGGTATTTTCAATAACAAACTTTCCGATGTTGCCATGAACATAACTTGGTTGATGCCCGTATTTATCAGTCACTCTACTCCAAGAATATGTCAGTATGCCCACAACATCTTTTTGATTTTCTTCTCCTCCTGCATTGTTTGTTTCGTATCTATTCGGCAGATATACATAAGGTATTGAAAATTTGTTTGTGCCGTTGATCGAGCTTTCGTCCTCAACAATTTCACCGTCTTCGTCAATCGTAAAACCAAGCCATTTTTCCAAAAGCGCCATAAGCTGGACATCATCACTGTATTCGCCGGCTTCCCCAACGTCCTTGGCATATCTTCTCAGATATTCAAGATAGTAAGACTCCGTTACCTTGTCCTCTAACCTTCGCAGCATTCTTGCAGGCGAGGCAGCCTCACCAAGATAAACTTCATCTTCAAGACCGTTTGCCTCTAAGTCAAGCAGCCGAACATTAACGGTCGTACGCGGGAAACCTTTGGAAGGAATACCTGCTTCGGCTCTATCTACACCACTTGAAGCATCAGTATCATCAGGATTATATACATAATTTTGTTTTGTACCGTTGCCGTTTGTGGTTATTGCATTACCGCCTATAAAGTCGTCTTTGGCTTTTATGGTTATTTCAGAACGCCATACATCAAGAACATCCGCATCCGGCACTGATGCGCCATTCAAAACCTGACCTTTCCATTCAATATAATACATTTTATTATCCGGATCATAGTGCAAATATGCGTTTGCATCCTTTTGAGTTCCTATGTAGCTGTTCTTTGGATTAAATACATAATATGGAAGGTTGTTTTCGATGTCAAGGTCGTCACTTCCTTCCGAATTCTTAACGGGTTCTATTGCTACTTGTTTAAGTTTACCGTCTTCATCATAGCCGTCTTTGTAAACATACGGTTTATTGCCGCTGTCTACGGTAAGATGCCATACCTCCTGCTTCTTTTCTCCATCAACGGTTGTATAATTCACCAAGTCAAACCGTGGGTCGATATAATCCTTTACTGTATAGCCTTCCAACGGGCTTGATATTTGATTTAATATAGAATCAAAACTTGAACTCAACTGTTCGGCATTACTTGCTGTATACACATACTTTTGGTATGCTTCATTACTTTTTAAATCATCCATGTAGGATTTTAAGTCTGCATCGTCATTTTCATCAAATGTTCTTGAATAGTGTCCACGTTTTTTTTCATCACCTTCCTCGTCATCAATTTTTACACTTTCGGATTTATTGCCGGATAAGAAAGCAAGGAACTGCGCTGCTTTAGCAAACTCGGGTAAATTTGACTGTTCCGAAACAGAACCTGTGGAAAGCATTACACAGAATATTGTATAGCCTTCTTTCTTATATTCATCAGCCCATGCTTCCGACAACTTAGTAGAATCGGTGACATTAACACCCGCAGGCTTGACGTAACTTAAAATTTCATTAACATTATCCACCTCGTCAGTGTCAGAGTTCAAAGTATCCCTACCATCGGTAAATATAATAAGATATTTTGAGTTAGTACTCTTCTCTTCTATAAGAGTAGAATCCAATGTATCCGAATAAGTTTTCATACCTGCCCACGTATTTGTACCACCGGTGAGGAAGTAATTATATAATGTTTTGCTGTTTAATTCTTTACTGCCTGATGTATCGCTGCCAAAATGACTTATAAACATGTCAATACCGTTAAGCCTGTTTATAGGATTGCCGTCTTCATCTTTGTTTAGGCTTTCTCCGCTTACCCAATCAAGTATAAGCTGTTTACTTAATTCGTCATCAATATCATAATCATTTTCACTACTGTTTGTATTAGCCATTCTGTTTCCGCTGAACCTTACAGCGCCGATACGGCTTTTAGCCGAACAGTTGCGAAGTTCGGTAATAAAGTTATTGAGAACGTCATTCAAAGTCTGAAGTTTTATTTGCTGACCTTCTTCTTTTTCGTATACAAGAGAACATTGTGTACGAAGTAAGTTATAAGTATCAATATAGTCATCATATGAATCATAAGATATTTTAGCTATATTCCCCGCAGTTGTTTCACCTCCGTCACCAAAATAACACCTTAAGTTATTCTGTGAATCAATATAAAACTTTATACTTCCATTTGACGGTTCAAATTTTTTAAATTCACTTTCACTTTCAGGGAAATTATCTTCTCTGTAATCATCTCCTGCCTTTATTTGGTTATACCATTCTTGATAATTTGGATTGGTATCTTTTTCATTTTCATATGCAGACGGAACAGTAGCAATATTAAGAATTTTTAGTTTGCTTGGATCTCTCGTTTCCTCCATTAATCCTGCATAAGCTTTGCCCGTTCCCGGTACACTGTTAATAACATTTTTCCATGCGCTGCCTGAGTTTACATAATACCAACCGGGATGATCAATCAAAGTATCATTCATCTCTGCAATCAAATTACCATTATTGTATGCGTATATTTTATTACTACCCGGTGTTGCAGAAGCCCATTTGTAAATATCTTCTACATATTCCGCAGAAAGAGCTTCGTTATATACTTGAAGATCGTCTATGTATATGTCTGCTCCGTTATACTCATCTGCAATTCCATTTAAGATAATATTAAGCGGAGTACTATAATCTTTATTTAAACTACCTACTCCTTTACTATCTGTTACTAATTTTCCGTCATAATATGTCCTTATTTCACTGCCATTTACAACATATGTCATTATATGCCAACTCTTATCAAAAACTGTATTTGCATTTGATATTTCTGATGTTACTTCATTAGTCTTAAGCCTATTAGCACTGCCTCCTGCCGCCCTATACATATGGTAATAACTTGATGCATCCTTATCACCTACATACATTATTTCCGCTATGTTAGTTGTGCCTTCAGTAGCATTTTTTCTCTTTACAGCAAATGATATACTGTAATTCTCGGTATTTATTACTTCGCCTAAATCAACAGCACCTTTAACGCCTGTTTGGGTAAGATTAAGAGCATAACCTTTACCATTATAGCCCTCTCCATTGGCGGTATAAACAGCACTTGCTAAACCCTTGTTGTCTTCAAAAGCAGCCTCGGAGGAAGTACTGAACCTATTTTTTATATAACGCGCATCTCCTCCCGATGCAGTATTATTAAGACCGGTAGATTTAGTAAAACCATAATCTCCGACTTTACTGCTTCCATCAATAAAACTTGCATTCGGTGCATCTGCAGGAACACCGTTAATTATCTTAACATTTTTTATATAATTTTCACTTATTCCATCGTGAGAAGTATCGGGAAATAATGTATCTCCTCCCAGCATAACTATAAAATCATCTTCTGAATTAATATTACCTATTGCATCGGATTTATACTTATCTGTACCTGCATTAACCTTTATATAGGAACCACTGCTTTTTTTATAAAGTCTTATTTTATTATCAGGGTTTGTATTTCCGGCATCTATAACTACAGCAAGACTCAAATATCCGGTATCACTTAATCCTACAGAATTATTATAGCTTTGATAAATACGACCATTTTCGCTTTGCACTTCTATACGTGTAGAATTTGATGCACCATTATTACTACTGCTACCTCTGTTTATCTCATAGTACTTAGTTCTATCTTTTGTTCCAATATAAAATATAGGTGTATTTTGATTGTTATTATTATTTGCTTTTTCTATCTTTATGTCAAAACATATAGTAATCTTACCCGGATCATCTATTTTTTTATCTGTACCTGTACAATCAAAAAGAAGTATATCACCATTTTTATCGGTATCTCTAAGAGCTAAGCTATTATCCGAATTATATTCCATTTTAAATTCTTCAATTACAGGTTCGGCATTTTTAAAGTTCCCTCCTAATTCTATATTCTGACGTTCAATAATATTTGCTTCTGTTTTACTTACAGAATCTGTCAAATTGTTATTAAACGAATAACTATGAGCAATTTTCGGATTGTTTTTATAAACATTGTCAGCTCCATTCCAATAGCCTATTGGTACAAACTCATCAACAGTGGAACGGTTTTCATAAACATAATATTTATATTTAGTATAATCAAGGCGGTCATCCGATGTTTTTGTTTTGTCAAGTAACATATTTACGCCTTCATCTTTAAGAAAACCGTCGGCTGTATTGGTATATGTTGTTTTAAATTGCTCAACCGTCATACCTTCCGGCAATTTACTTGCAACATTAAGAGGCTTAAGAGCTTCGGTAGTCCACGCCATAGAACCGGAAGCATCCAATATCATACCTACATCGGCAGGATTTTCACCCACATACCATGACTCAAGAGCAAGGTCAAAAGTTCTGCCGTCGGTATAATCGTCATTTTTCAATACGGTCTTGTCCGTATGCAGACCATAAGATGTGTTATAAGTTCTTTTACCGCCACTTAACTCTGTATCCTGATTATTATTATAACCAAAATTTTTCTTATTTGCAGGGTTCCAATAGCCGGATTCGCCTACCCTATCAACACTGTCGGATGTGACATCCTCACCGTTAACTAAGTTTACGCTCTGATTTGAAAGCAAAAAAACCATTGACATAACCATAGCCGTTATTCTTTTTAACTTATTATTTTTCATAGTTCTACCTCCCGATCCAAACGTTATGTATAATACAAAAAAATTTGTTTAAAAACAAAATAAGTGTTTTATACGTGCTTAACTATGCAAAAATAAACGTGACATAAACCCCATGGGCATAGTAAAGCCAATTATCTATATAATATTATACTCTTCATATATTTTTTTGTCAACTGATTTGTTGCCGTTTGTTTGTATATAAATCACCAAAAAAACACCCAAGATAAGCATAATTTAAACAAATTTTGTTTTGATTTCTTTAAAATAAAAAATTTTTTGACCAATTTTCCGAAAATAAAAAAATTTTTGCTGCATAAAAAAGCAAAATTATATGCTTGCATTTCATTCAAGAGTATTGCTTTGCAAAACCCACAAAAAAACTGCCCCAAGAAAGGGCAGCCCGCCAAAAAACTTTATTTTTACAACTAACTTAAAGCGTCGCAGACTAATATCCGCAGGCGTAATCGAATTTCTGTGTACCGCAAAAAAGCAATGCGGACGCACGAAGTGCGGCTTTTGGCGCAGCCAAAAGTGCTTTTCGTCCGAGGAAAAGAGCGAGTCCGGCGTTATTTCCGCAGGAAATTAGCGATGCTTTATGCGCCGACCAACGGTCGGCACGAGCCTTTTTATACATTGTAAAAAAACCGAATGAAATGCTTGCATTTCATTCAAAGGGTGTCGCAAAGCGACACCCGTAAAAAAAGGACTGCCAAAGACAGTCCCAAATGTATGCGACAGGATTTGAACCCACGACCTTCTGGTCCGTAGCCAGACGCTCTATCCAACTGAGCTACGCATACATACTTTATAGTCAACATAAATATAATACACCTAACACAGCCGTTTGTCAATACCTAAATTCAAAAAAATAGGGCAAAATCACTTTTGCCCCAAAAGTAAATTTTAAAATGCTGCTTGCATTTTTTTCAAGTAACTTTGGCGTCGCAGACTAAGAGCCGCAGGCGGAATCGAATTTCGCCGAGGAAAAGAGCGAGTCGCCGACCAACGGTCGGCACGATGCTCTTTATACATTGTGAAAAAGCTGGATGAAATGCAAGCATTTCATCCAATAACCACTATAGAAATAGGGTTATTCTGCGGCGGTATGCTCATTGTCATAGCATTGCCGTACTCTATCTCCAGCGGACTGTCCACCGCTATATCCTCGACTGCCAGTTCCTTTCCGTCAATATCCGTTATCTTGCAGTCCTCGCCTATATTAAGTATAACTTCGCCCTTAACATAGTCGTTGACCGTGACCGTATTGCCCTCAATATCGGTCACGATACCTGTTGCGCCCTCTATTTGGGGTATATCCTCATCGGGCGTGTTATCGGGCATAACAATAACGGGTATTTCCGTCTGCTTGTTTTCTTCCGGTGTTTCAACGCTCTCAACAGGCGTTTCAACGGGCGTTTCATCACTCTCCACCCCTATATTCGGGAAAAGACTTTCGTCGACCATTATCTGCGACTTTACCTCAAAACCGTTTTCGCCGTATTCACCGTCAAGCTGCATAATTTCGGTAAACAGCTCAAACGGCACATAAGTCGCGCCCTCCGATATGACGGGCGCCGTTCCCAAAGGCTGTGGCGCTGTTTTTGCGAAGGTATAGCCGTCAACACCCACGGTAAAAGTTATATACTGCGCGCCCTTGCTGAGAACAACGGTCTTTGTTTCCGCCTGCCACTCGACGGTATAACCGAGTTTTTCCGAAACCGTCCTTACGGGGAACATCATTTTGCCGTCTATGTCGACTGCGTCAAAGACTTCGCCGTCAACGCTGATGGTGTTTTCTGCGGCAAAAACCGTTGATGCGCCTATAACGGTCAGACTTAATAAAATTGAAATAAATCTCTTCATATTAAAATTCCTCCTCTTGATGTATCTGATAATATGATACCATACAATTTAACTTATTTCAACACGTAAATACTTCAAAAAAACGGCAAATATGCGAATTTCCCCTTTAATCAGGGTTGACATGCACCATTATATGTTTCACCTGCGTAAATTTTTCTTCTATAATATTGTGTACTCTGTGCGCTATTTCGTGACTTTCTGTAAGAGTGATATTCCCGTCGGCTCTTATTTCCAAATCGACATAAATTCTGTTGCCGAAAATTCGCGTCTGTATAAGGTCGACCCCGCGCACGCCCTCTTGCTCCGATATGCATTTTATCATTTCACGCTCGGTTTCTTCGCTGCACGAGCGGTCGACCATTTTTTCAACGGCGTCCATGAAAATATCGTAAGCAGCCTTTATTATAAAAACGCAGATAACAAGGCTTGCCACGGTGTCCATTATCGGGTAGCCCATTCTTGCGCCCGCAATGCCTATGAGCGCGCCCACCGATGACAGCGCGTCGCTGCGGTGGTGCCAGGCGTCCGCCATAAGCGCGCCCGAATCCAGCCTTTTGGCATAATATCTTGTGTAGTGATACATCGCCTCTTTGGATATTATCGATATAACGGCAGCCGCCAAAGCCAAGACGCCCGGTACCGCCATGTCCTCAAAATTGCCCTCTCTTATACGGTCTATTGCCTCATGCCCTATGAATAAGCCGCTTATCAGCAGCACCACGGACAGGACTATCGCCGCCACACATTCAAAACGTTCGTGACCGTAGGGGTGGTGTCTGTCCGAGACCTTTGCGGATATTTTCACCCCGACTATTACAATAATGCTGCTGAATACATCCGACGCCGAGTGTACGGCATCGCTTATCATAGCCCCCGAATGCGCAATAACGCCCGCAAACAGCTTCAAAAGCGACAACACGGTGTTGCCCGCTATGCTGACCGCCGACACCCTTGTTGCCGTTTTTTCAAAATTTTCGCGCAGGGCGTTCTTGTTTTCGTTATCCATAAAAAAATACCTCCAAATTATCCGCAAAACCCCTATTTGGACAAAAAAAAGCCCACAAGACCGGTAATTTCAACTACCGTCCCGCGGGTATACCACTGTCACTTTCGTGACCCGGCTCCGAGCCATAGGCTCCGGCCTGTTCGGTTTGCTCCGCCGTCATATGCGGCGCAAAGAGTTGATTTTGCTATATTATATTATATAAATATTGTTCTGTCAAGCTCTGTGTGAGTATTTTTTTGAAAATTGCTTGACAAAATTTAACTTAATTGGTATACTATAATCATTGATTTTTGAAAGACTTTGAAAACGCAAAGTAGGTATCCCGCCACTCTCAGAGAAACGGTGTCGTCGGCTGAAAGCACCGTTGTTTAAGCGTTTTACCGAAATTTCACGTTGGAGTCCGACCTCTGAAACAACATTAGGGGGTCGCGGCAGGGGACCGTTATATCCCTTAAAGAGTCCGTTTTGACGGAAAATTGGGTGGTACCGCGGATATTTTCGTCCCTTTGTCGTGAGATAAAGGGCTTTTTATTTTTCCGCATCAACTTCTGAGAGGAGGACAATAAATGAAAGAAAAACTTAACGAAATCAAGGAAACCGCCGCTGCGCGCATATCGCAGGCGCTTGACCTGAAAGCGCTTGACGCCGTAAGGGTCGAGATACTCAGCAAAAAAAGCGAGCTTACACGCATTTCGCGCGGCATGGGCAGTTTAAGCCCCGAAGAACGCCCCGTTGTCGGTCAGCTTGTCAACAAGGTGCGTTCCGAAATAGAGGATATGTTTGAAAAAGCCGCTTCCGAACTGAAGGCAAAGGAAAGAGCGGCACGCCTTGCCAAAGAAACGATAGACGTTACAATGCCCGGCAAAGCGCCCGAATTGGGTCATCTTCACCCCATGACAGCCGTTATAGACAATATCAAAAATATTTTCATAGGTATGGGTTACGAGATAGCCGAGGGTCCCGAGGTCGAACGCGCATACTATAACTTTGAGGCGCTCAATATCCCCAAAGACCACCCCGCAAGGGACGAGCAGGACACCTTTTATGTCGAAGGCTGCGGCGATTTTCTGCTGCGCACACAGACCTCGCCCATGCAGGTGCGTGTTATGGAAACGGGAAAACTGCCGATACGTATGATAGCGCCCGGACGCGTGTACCGCTCCGACGAGGTGGACGCAACGCATTCGCCCGTGTTCCATCAGCTTGAAGGGCTCGTTATCGACAAGGGAATAACCATGGGCGACTTAAAAGGCGCGCTTGCGGTCTTTGCAAAAGAACTTTTCGGCGAGGACACAAAAGTACGTTTCCGCCCCCATCATTTCCCGTTCACAGAGCCGAGCGCGGAGATGGACGCCTCCTGCTTCGCCTGCCACGGCAAGGGCTGCCGTGTCTGCAAGGACAGCGGCTGGATCGAAGTTTTGGGCTGCGGTATGGTTCACCCCAAGGTGCTTGAAATGTGCGGCATAGACAGTAAAATTTATTCGGGCTTTGCCTTTGGTATGGGTCTTGAACGTGTCGCGATGCAAAAATATGCCATTTCCGATTTGAGATTATTGTTTGAAAACGATACGAAATTCTTGAAGCAATTCTGATTGGGAGGTGTCTGAATAATGAATTTACCTATGACTTGGTTAAAGGAATATGTTGATATAGACTGCACAACGCAGGAATTTATGGATAAGATAACTCTTTCGGGCAGCAAGGTCGAAAGCCTGACCGTGCTTGGCAAAGAGATAAGCGGCATTGTCACGGGCAAGGTGCTTAGCATCGAAAAACACCCCGAC
>CANRCU010000054.1 GCA_947629215.1 uncultured Clostridia bacterium | reverse complement strand
GCGCATGGCTGTTTGTCAAGTATACGACCGCCCTCGATAACAAGCTTTGTACCCGTTTCGTCATCCGCCGTCATAGTCTGCATTTCGACGCGCGCGACCGAGGCAATGCTTGAAAGTGCCTCTCCCCTGAAACCGAGCGTCATTATATTACCCAACTCTTCAAAATCATTGAGTTTGCTTGTCGCATGGCGCAAAAACGCCGTTTCGGTCTCATCGGCGGGTATGCCCCTGCCGTTATCGGTTATTTTTATAAGATTTATACCGCCGTTTTGTATCTCTATCGTTATACTGTCCGCGCCTGCATCTATGGAGTTTTCAACAAGCTCTTTTACCACCGATGCGGGGCGTTCGACAACTTCGCCCGCGGCTATCTTATTTATAAGACTGCTGTCCAGAACATGGATCTTTGCCATTTAAAAACATTCCTTTATGTGTTTTCGTTTATCTTTATGCGTATGCTGCTGAGTATCGTCCAAGCCTGTTTGGGCGATATTTCATCGGGATCGAGCGATTTTATGTAATCGACTATTTCGGCATCTTTTGCCGCCTTTTCGCTGTCAAAATCAGCCATATCTATATAGACGCCCTGTTCGTCGGTCATCATGGTTATGCCGCTGTCGCCGAGTATATTCAGCACTTCGCCCGCGCGTTTTACAACAGGCGCGGGAACGCCCGCCAACTTGGCAACATGTATGCCGTAACTCTTGTCCGCAGAGCCTTCGTTTATTTTTCTTAAAAATACAACGTTGTCGCCCTTTTCCATAACGCTGACGCAAAAATTCTTTATGCCATCGGTTTTTTCCGCAAGGCTCGTCAATTCCTGATAATGGGTCGAAAACATTGTTCTTGCCTTTATTATTTTTGCGATATATTCCGTTACCGCCCATGCGATGCTCATACCGTCAAAGGTGGAAGTACCTCTGCCTATCTCGTCAAGCACAAGCAAACTTTTAGGGGTGGCATTGTTCAGTATATTTGCGACTTCGACCATTTCCACCATAAATGTGGACTGACCCGTCGCCAGATCGTCCGAAGCGCCCACACGGGTAAAAATACGGTCGACAACGCCTATTTCGGCACAGTCCGCAGGCACAAGGCAGCCGACCTGCGCCATAAGCACTATCAGCGCGACCTGCCGCATATAAGTGGATTTACCCGCCATATTTGGTCCTGTTATAACAGATACCATTGTGTCGGAAGTATTCATATAAGTATTGTTCGGTATATATTGACAGTTATCCTGCCGCTCGACAACGGGGTGTCTGCCGTTTGTTATTTTTATTTCGTCCGAATCGCTGACTGTCGGTCGGTTATAGTTGTTTTTTTCGGCTGCTGTGCCCAAAGACTGGATAAAATCCGTTTCCGCAACAAGAGCCGCCGTTTTCATTATACGCGCATAATGCGCGGCTATTTTCTGTTTTATTTCGGCAAAGAGCTTTTCTTCACGCTCTGCAAGCTTTTCGTCCGCCGAAAGTAAAGTTTCTTCAAGTTCTTTGAGTTCGGGGTTTATAAAACGCTCCCCCGTCGTAAGGGTCTGACGGCGGATATAGCTGTCGGGTACCTGCGAAAGATAAGAATTGCTGACCTCTATATAATACCCATGCACACGGTTATAACGTATACGCAGGGTCTTTATACCCGTTTTTTCCCTTTCGGCGGTCTCCATTTCAACAAGCCAACGAGCGCCGTTGTTTTTTGCCAGACGCAGTTTGTCGATCTCGGCATCAAAACCGTCGCGTATGATGCCGTCAATTTTTTTCCCCTGCGGCATATCGTCCGCAAAGCTGTCGCAAAGCAGTTTGTATATATCCGAAAGCTCGTCAAATTGAGCGGCTGTTTCTTTTATAAGCTCGGAGCGGAAGTCGGAAATTATTTCTTTTATCTTTGGCAGCGCGGCAAGCGACGAACGCAGGGACGACATCTCCCTGCTGCCTGCCGAACCGTAAAGCACCCTGCCCATGACACGCTCTATATCGAGAACATTTTTGAGCTGCTCCCTGAGAGCGCTGCGTTCATAAGCGCTGTCTTTCATCTCGCTCACGGCGTCAAGGCGTCTGTTTATCTCGTCCGTATTTGTAAGCGGCTGTTCGAGCCTGTTGCGCAAAAGCCTTGAACCCATCGGCGTTTTTGTGTAGTCTACAACTTCAAGCAGAGAACCTCGTTTTTGTCCGTCCCTTAAATTGGCAGTTATCTCTAAATTTCTGCGTGAGCTTATATCCAGCACCATTCCGTCGGAGCGGCTGTAATATTTCAGTGTGCGTATATTTTCAAGTCCGTTTTTCTGCGCCTCTTTTATATAAGCAAGCAACGCGCCCGCCGCCGTTATGGCGCAAATTTTGTTTTCAAACCCCAGTCCCGAAAGATTAAGCACCCCAAAATGATTGCAAAGCGAAATATCTGCCGACTGAAGGTCAAAATTATACTCCCGCGAATATGTGGGTCTTATATAAAAAACGTTTTCTATCTGTTTGATTGCCTCGTCGTCAACAAGGCGGTTGCATATTATTTCGGCAGGAAGAAATTTTGCTATCTCGTCTATGACCTTTGACCAGCCGTTTGCCTCAAATTCGGTAGCAACATATTCGCCCGTGGTTATATCGCAGGTCGATACGCCAAACCCCGTTTTGTTTTTGAATATGCACATTATATAGTTGTTTTTATCCTCTTTCAAAGCGTCCGTTTCCATTACCGTACCGGGGGTAATGACCCTTATGACCTCGCGTTTTACTATGCCCTTCGCAGCCTTCGGGTCCTCGGTCTGCTCACATACGGCAACTTTGAAACCGTTGTTTATAAGCTTTGCTATATAGTGGTCTGCCGCATGATAGGGTACGCCGCACATGGGTGCTTTCTCGTTGTTGCCTATATTTTTTTGCGTAAGGGTTATTTCAAGCTCTTTTGAGGCGATTATCGCATCGTCAAAAAACATTTCGTAAAAGTCACCGAGCCGATAGAACAAAATTGCGTATTTATATTTATTTTTTATCTGCATATACTGCTCCATCATTGGGGTGAGCGCTGACATATTATCTCTCTTCCTTTCGTAAATCGGCAAAAATATCAGTGACAGCCGCCGCAGGTGGAACAACTGCCCGTGCAGCCGCTTATTCCGTCATCGCCCCTTATGGTGCTGTAAAATACGTTCATAACGTGTTCGGTGATATTGTTGAAATTCTGCTCCGCTATAAACAGCTCTCTGATAGTTTTGTTCTGCTGAAGTTCTTTTATTCTTTGAGAGATTATCTTGTTCTCGTTTGCAAGTTCTTCTTCGGTTATATCGTCATTGTTTGCCTTCATCTGCACTATATTGCGGTATTGCGCATAATCGGCAAACATTTTCTGCGCCTCCTCGTCGCCCTCGAAAATATAGCGCGCGTCATATAACGCCTTGCCCTCGTCGGTTTCAAGCATTGCCTCGGCAAGTTTTCTTGCAGAATCAAAAATATGGTTAAGATTGCTCATTTTTGTTATCTCCTTATCATTGTATTTTTTCGCCTATAAGATAAAATGTCTTGCATTCCGTTATCTTTATGTCTAAAATTTCGCCTATAAGCTCTTTTCCGCCCTTAAAATGCACAAGCGTGTTATCGTCCGTCCTGCCCGTTACATATTCGGGATCGCTGCTTATGCCGTCGACAAGTACGGGGTATATCCTGCCTACTTTTTGTGTGTTAAGTTCCTCCACTATCGGATTTACCGCATCAAGCAGCAGGGCAAAACCTTTTTTTGCATCCTCCTCGCTGACCTGTTCCGGCATGGACGCAGCCGGCGTACCCGTTCTTTTTGAATATATAAAGGTGAAAGCGCCGTTAAAACGCGCCTTTTTCACAACATCGACCGTTTCCGCCACCTGTTCGGGCGTTTCCCCGGGGAAACCCACGATTATATCGGTGGTTATTGCAATATCGGGCATTGCCTTGCGTATTTTATCTATAAGTTCAAGATAATATTCCTTTGTATAATGCCTGTTCATGCGCCGCAATATTTCGTTGCTGCCTGCCTGAAACGGCAAATGGATATGCCTGCACACCTTTTTGCATTCCGCCATAGAGGCTATAAGCTCATCCGACAGGTCCTTGGGGTGGCTTGTCATAAAACGTATGCGTTCTATGCCGTCTATATCGTTTACAAACCTTAAAAGGTCCGCAAAAGTGATATTTTCGTCAAGACCTTTCCCATAGCTGTTGACATTCTGCCCAAGCAGCATAACTTCTTTTACGCCGTCTGCCGCCAAAGCCTTTATCTCGTTTATAATATCGTCGGGGCGGCGGCTTCTTTCCCTACCGCGTACATACGGCACTATACAATAGCTGCAAAAATTATTGCAGCCATACATAATATTTACACTTGCTTTAAATTTATACTTGCGTACCATCGGCAAATCTTCGACAATATCCGCATGTTCGTCCCATATATCGAATATTTGTGATTTACTTTTCATATTTGCATATATCAATTCCGGCAGCTTGTACAGATTGAAAGTGCCGAACACAATATCGACGTGTTTGTATTTTTGGCGTATGGTTTCAATGACCGTTTCCTGCTGCATCATACAGCCGCAAAGAGCAATTTTCATATTCGGCTTTTCCTTTTTGGCATGTTTCAGATAGCCAAGGTTGCCGTATACCTTATTCTCGGCATTTTCACGCACACAGCAGGTATTGTATATGATAAAATCGGCTTTTTTTTCTTCGGTTTCGGGCAAATATCCCATTTGACGCAGCATACCGTCAATTTTCTCGGAATCGTGCGCGTTCATCTGACAGCCGAATGTGTTTATAAAAAACTTGGGTCTTTCGGGTAAACCGTCGTTTATCCGTTTTATCTTAAGCATTATATCGTTTTGCCGTTTCAGTTCCTCGGCGGAGGGAGCGGTCACAGCCGTTCTCATCGATCACACCTCCATAACAATTACATCTGCCTATCGTATTATAACAGAATACCGGCAAAATGTTAATAACTTATCCAAAAAATTTATTTCTTTATCCTTGCAACGCCCGTTCTCACAGCCGCCTCGGAAACAGCCTTCGCTATCTGTTCGACAACGCCTTTGTTGAATGCCGAAGGTATGATAATGCCGTTTTTAAGGTCCTCCTCGGTCACAAGCGCCGATATGGCGTCGGCAGCCGCAAGTTTCATCTCGTCATTTATGTCGCTTGCGCGTACATCAAGAGCGCCGCGGAAAATACCCGGGAAAGCAAGCACATTGTTTATCTGGTTCGGATAATCGCTCCTGCCCGTAGCTATGACTTTTGCGCCCGCTTCGAGCGCCGTTTCGGGCATGACCTCGGGTACGGGGTTCGCCATTGCAAATATGATAGCATCTTTGTTCATTGTCCGTATCATTTCTTTTGTAAGCAGATTCGGCGCGGAAACACCGATAAATATATCTGCGCCCTTGACTATATCCGCAAGCGTACCGTCTTTAAGATTTGGATTTGTAATGTTTGCAAGCTCGGTAAGGCTTGGATCTCTGTAAGTTTTTGCACGACTGATAACGCCGTCGATATTGCGCATGGTTATATCTTTGAAACCCGCTTTTAAGAGCAATTTGCATATAGCCGTACCTGCCGCGCCTGCGCCCGACATGGCAACAACGCAGTCCTCTGCCTTTTTGCCCGTCAGTTTAAGAGCGTTTCTTATGCCCGAAAGCACGACCACAGCCGTACCGTGCTGGTCATCGTGAAATACCGGTATATCACAGACTTTTTTCAGCTTGCTTTCTATTTCAAAACAGCGCGGAGCAGAAATATCTTCAAGATTTATACCGCCGAAACTGCCTGCTATAAGCGATACAGCCTTTACAAATTCATCGGGGTCTTTTGTGCGCACACAAAGCGGAAAAGCGTCCACATTCCCAAATTCTTTAAAAAGCACGCATTTGCCCTCCATAACGGGCATACCTGCTTCGGGGCCGATATCCCCAAGCCCCAAAACGGCGCTGCCGTCGGTTATGACCGCAACTGTATTGTGACGGCGCGTAAGGGTATATTGCAGCTCGGGATCGGCTTTTATAGCCAGACACGGTTCCGCAACACCGGGCGTATAGGCTATTGACAGATCGCCGGTATTCTCTATTTTTGCGCGGGAAACGACCTCTATCTTTCCTGCCCATTTTTCGTGCATTTCCATTGCTTTTTGTCTGTAATCCATTTTTTGTTCCTCCTGTATCAGTCTACATCGGGCATATTTAGCCTTTCGTCGGCTGTTGCGCCCTTTATTTCCCCGTTTGGATAGGTATAATAACGTATATTGTATGTTTCGTACAATTCGGCAATATTTTTGGATATGTACAACTTTACAGAACGTTTTTTCCCGTTTTCGTCCTCAAAACGGAAATTCCCGTAAAGGGTATTTGCGCCGTATCTGTCATATGACATCAGCTCGGCATTTACATCTTTCCCGTTTTCGAGCAAAAATTCGTATTCGTTCGACGCGCGTATATACAATATGGGTAAAAATATCCCCAAAAGCGCCGATAAAGCCACGGATAAGGCGGAAATATGCTTAGGTTCGCTTTTGCCCGGCACAAATACATTGTACGGGTCGTCCGACATTACATATCCGACCAATGTGTCGCCCCTTTTTACCGTGTCATACAGCATAATATTCGCTCGGACAACTTCTTCCTCGTTTTTGGGATATGAGATACCGGCGCTGCAAACACCTATGAACCCGTAGACAACATCGACTTCACAGCTGACTTTTTTGCCATTTTCAAGAAAAGCCTTTTTTTTGTTTAAACTGTATTGATACGAGCTGAAAAACACTACCGGCATTATAACGCTTAGTATAACAAACCACCGCAAATATACTGTTGGATCGGGTCTTTCCATATTTTTCTCCTGAATAAATTTTATTTTTTAATACTTCCGATTCGGAGTTTTTGCTTCGCAAAATTCTCTCTTTGATAAGTTCTTAAAGCACACTGTTACCGAAGGGTGTATTATAAGAACCAAGCCAAGGTAAGAAAAATTTTGTATTTCCTTGGCAGATGTGAATTTTCGTTCCGAAAATTCTTCCGCTTCGGCGTTTTTTGCTTCGCAAAAATTCGCCTAAACGCTACATCTGCCATCCCTTCGGGTCGGAAATAAATTTTTCTTTTGAATAAATTCTTATAATATGTTCTTATAATATGTATTATAACAAATTTTGGCACATTATTCATTAGTTATTTTTAATAATTTTTCTTTTTTGCTTGATAATTTTATATAAATAATGTATAATAAAAAAGTAATGTTTTATAAGTTGATATATCCTATTGCACATTCGCTTGTTTTCGGAGCGGGTCGGGATATAACAAGCTTTATAAATTAAAAATAAAAGAGAAAGGACGTGTTCAATATGGATTTTATGGAAAGTTATAAAATGTGGCTGGAGGACGATTATTTCGATGCCGATACCAAAGCGGAATTAAAAGCTATCGAGAACGACCCCAAAGAGATAGAGGAACGCTTTTATAAAAATCTTGAATTCGGTACGGGTGGTCTGCGCGGTATCATAGGCGCAGGTACGAACCGTATGAATGTTTATACCGTCAGCAAAGCCACACAGGGGTTTGCCAATTACATAAAAAAACAAGGCGAAGATGCCGTTAAAAAAGGCGCTGTTATCGCTTACGATTCAAGAAATTATTCGCCCGAATTTGCCGAAATGACAGCTCGTGTGCTTGCAGGCAACGGCATAAAGGCATATTTATCGGACGAACTGCGTCCCGTTCCCATGCTCAGTTTCTCAATAAGATATTTGGGCTGCACAGGCGGCGTTGTTATAACAGCGAGCCACATTCCGCCCGAATATAACGGTTATAAAGCCTATTGGGAGGACGGCGCGCAAGTTCCCCCACCGCGTGACGGTGAAATAATAGAGGAAGTAAACGCAGTTACCGAATGGTCAATGATCAAAAAAGCCGATCTGACCGAGGCTGTAAACAGCGGAATGATACAATATGTAGGTCCCGAAATAGACGTCGCTTATCTTGATGCCGTAACAGACCGTATTGTCAACCCCGCTATAATAAACAACACCGACCTCAAAATAGTTTATACGCCTATCCACGGTTCGGGCAACAAACCCGTCAGACGCGCTCTTGCAAAAGCAGGTTTCAAAAACGTGTATGTTGTTCCTCAGCAGGAAAAACCCGACGGCAATTTTACGACCGTAGGTTACCCCAACCCCGAAAACAAGGCTGTATTTGACATTGCAATAGAGCTTGCAAAGAAAGTCGATGCCGATATAATCGTCGGTACAGACCCCGATGCGGACAGAGTGGGCGCTGTTGTCAAGACAACTTCGGGCGATTATATGGTACTCACGGGCAATATGACGGGTACGCTCATACTTGAATATATACTTTCGCAGAAAAAGGCTGCGGGTCAGCTGCCTGCAAACGGTGCTGTTGTTTCCACAATAGTTTCGACGGATATGACCAAAGCTATCTGCGCCGAATACGGTATGAAATATTATGACGTTCTCACAGGCTTCAAATTTATAGGTCAGAAGATAAAAGAATTTGAGGCATCCGGCGAACAGACCTATATCTTCGGCTTTGAGGAAAGCTACGGCTGCCTGTCGGGTACTTATGCGCGCGATAAAGACGGCGTATGCGCTACAATGCTTATCTGTGAAATGGCTGCATACTACAAAACAAGGGGCATGAGCCTGTATGACGGCTTGCAGGAGCTTTATAAAAAATACGGCTGCTATAAAGAGGACATCCATTCGATAACTCTGCCCGGTCTTGACGGTGTTGCCAATATTGCAAAAATCATGAACACGATGCGCGCCGAGCCTTTGAAAGAAGTCAACGGCGTTAAAGTGGTAGAGGCAAGGGATTATAAAGAGGACAAGATAGTTGACATAGCAACGGGCGAAACAAAACCCACAGGTCTGCCTTCAAGCAATGTGCTTTACTATGTTCTTGAGGACGGCACATGGCTTTGCATACGTCCGAGCGGTACAGAGCCTAAGATCAAGGTCTACTTCGGCGGAAAAGGTGTCGACGAAAAAGAAGCCGACGCCAAAGTCAAAAACGCGCGTGACGGCATTGTTTCAATAGTTAACGATATTCTTGCATAAGGCAGTGGTATTATGGCAAAAGACAATTTAGATATTAATTATAATTGGCAGGATCGCAAAAGACACCTTGGGCTGCCCATATCTTTTACAAAATATGCCGTCAGCGACGATCGCATATTCACCGAAGTAGGGCTGCTGAATGTCAAATATGAGGAAATTAATCTTTACCGTGTAAGAGACCTTACGCTTTCTATCAACCTCTGGCAGCGTATTTTTCGCGTAGGCAGCATAATAGTGCATTCTGCAGACAAAACAAATGCCCATTTGGAGATAAAAAACGTAAAAAATCCAAAGCAGGTAAAAGAGCTTATCTACCACAGTGTTGAAAAAGCCAAAGCAGACAGAGGCGTCCGTGTAGGCGAATATCTTGACAGCTCGGACACTGCCGATTGTGACGATAACTGAAAGAGAAGGTTTTAAAAACGGCTGCCGCAATAACATTTTTGTTGTTTGCGGCAGCCGTTTTGTTATGCTCTTGCTGCGGCAGCCTTTTCTTCCTCGGCTTTTATATAATGCAAATTCTTTTCCGCAACGCTGAGCATCAGCTTTATTCTGTTTATCTGGTTTACCTCACTTGCGCCGGGGTCATAATCCACGGCGACTATATTGCTGAACTTGTTCTGGCGTTTCAGCTCTTTTATAATGCCCTTGCCCGTCACATGGTTCGGCAGGCAGGCAAAAGGCTGAGTACATATATTGTTATATACCCCCGAGCGTATCAGCTCGACCAACTCGGCTGTCAAAAACCAGCCTTCGCCCGTCTGATTGCAAAGGCTGACTATATCCTTTGCCATTTCCCCAAGCTCTGCTATATCGGCAGGTGGGTCAAAACGCTTGCTCTTTTTCAAAAGCTCGCTCATAGGTCTGCGGTAGCCCTCTACCGCCTTTATTGCGATATTTGAAAGTATCGTAGATGAATGTTTTGCGCCGAAATATATCTCTTTGAACGTTGAATTATACATACCGTAAGTAAAGAAATTCAGCAAATCCGGAACGACAGCCTCGGCGCCCTCCGATTCAAGCAGCCCGACAATATCGTTGTTTGCCGTCGGGTGAAATTTTACAAGTATCTCGCCCACAACACCCACGCGCGGTTTCACAAGCGTTTCGTCTATCGGCAAATTATCAAATTCCTCTATCATTTTGGCTATGTTTTTCTTATACTCGCCAAAACGGCAGCGTGTGACGGCTTTTTTGCATATCTCGTTCCATTTTTGATAAAGCGCGTTTGCCGAGCCTTTTTCAAGCTCATACGGTCTGACGCGATAGAGCATACGCATCAGCAGATCGCCGTATAAGGCGCTTTGTATTATGCCAAGCCCAAGTTTGGCAGAAATTTTGAATCCGGGGTTCTTTTCCAGCCCCTGAACGCTCACCGAAACAACGGGTATATTCTCCAGCCCCGCTTTTTTGAGAGCGCGCCTCACAAAACCGATATAATTGCTCGCACGGCAGCCGCCGCCCGTCTGGCTTATCAGCACCGAAACATTGTCGGTGTCGTATTTTCCGCTTTGCAGCGCCTTCAATATCTGCCCCACAACTATAAGCGCAGGATAGCAGGCGTCGTTATTTACATATTTAAGCCCTATATCTATACATTCCCTGTCGATAGCGGGCATTACCTCTAAATTATATCCGCAGGCTTTAAAAGCCTCTTTCGCTATATCAAAATGTATGGGCGACATCTGCGGCATGAGCATTGTGTGATTTTTGCGCATTTCCTTTGTAAATATAACACGCTCGACCGATGTATTTGCCTCGCGGGCTTTTATATTTTTGCTCCGTCTTTCTTC
>CANRCU010000053.1 GCA_947629215.1 uncultured Clostridia bacterium | reverse complement strand
CTCGTTTTTAACATTCCCGAACTCCCAGTCAAACTCATAACCGGAAACAACGTCATCAAAATATCCTGTTTTTAACGCCTCATAGTAAGCATATATTTCAAGTATTTCACCAGCTGAGGTCAGCAGCTCTTTTATACGGTTTGAGGAATATACAAAGCTCACATATTTATCGTCGTCTGTTTTATCGGAAGGCATGAGCCTTATAAAACCATTTTCATCCAGTTTTTTTAATAAATTGCAATAATTCAGATAAGCTATCTTGTTTTCGTCATTAAGTTCCAGGTTTCGGACATAAGGGTCGTTGTAATCGATTTTTACATATTTTCTTCCGTTGGCACAAATCTCCACAGCGTCAACACCGTAATGCGGCAGAAGTATATCATGTCTGTCCAAAACAGCTTGCAGTTTGTCCGCATATTTTTCGTCCGTTCTCCATGACAGCCTGCAAGTATCGCTTGCATAGCTTGTCGCCGACGAGTTTTGGTGCAATACACCCATTTTTTTCAGTTTTTGTGTCAAAGCCCTGAGTGTAGTTAATGTAAACCCCGGCAGATAACGATTTATTATCTTGTAATTGACTTCTTCATCGGTGTTTATTATTATTTTTGCAAGAGCCTTCCTTTTATTCTCATAGCTCATAAGCAATCCGCACACATAATTCCAGCTTTCAACGCCATACTCAAACCTTTTGTCTTCGTCATCACTGCGGATATATGAACCTGTATAAATATCCCATAATTTCTGATAATCATCCGAAAATTCGGGCATATTGAACCGATTGTCCCCCGCATTCATAAGGGCAAACATATCCTCTATCCTGATGTAAGAATCATCATCCGTATATCTCAGATGTCCGCAGTTTACAAGTTTTGTATATACTTTATTTCTGTTGTCCGGTTCAAAATAAGATATACCGCTGTCTGCAATTTCCTTTATAAACATTGCATTGTCATAGGCAGTGGGGAACAAGCGGTTTTTACCGTTAAACATATCGACATTGCTATTATTGATATATTCGACAGCTCTTGTATACGCCTGTTCCAAGTTATCTGCACTGTATATATCGCTTTTTTCAAGCCATGCACCGCTGCTCTCCTTGGGATATTTTTTCTCAAGTTGGTTCAAACCCATGTAAAGCTTCTCAAACTCTTCGTCGCTTGCATCTTTCATGTAGAGAATAAACATTTCGACACCGCAGTGTATCTGCCTTTTGCAAAAATAATTAAGAACAGCATCCAACTTGCGTATAAGCAGACTTGAAGATGAATTTTTATCGAAGCAATAAAGATAGCAAAGCCTTTCGGGGCTTAACAGAGTAGGCGCGGCCACATTTGAGAACACCTCTTCGTTTCTGCCGTTCTGATCCTTTCCGTCTTCAAACGGTGCGGCTATACACGCCTTATGCCTGTATGTAAGTATAAAAGGTATCTTTTTGACGAGTATTTCGTCATTTTTCTTATAATCTCTATACAAATTGGCTTCGATCGCAGAGAAAAATTCCTTCTTGACAATAGACAGCCGCTCTTTTATTTTGTCTTGCTGCTCTTTGTCCATTTTGGTGACAGCCGCTTTAAATATGCCTTCATAATAATCATATTGCCTGCTGTAACCCTCCGAACCGTTTGAAATATTTTTCAGAGCAAAGCAAAATTGTCTGAATGCCTTTTCAACATCACTGTCTGCCTTTGATATAATATTCCATATATACTCTATATCTTTTCTTCCTGCGCCGCCTTCTTTTCTTTTCTTATCGGCATCTTTTCTGAAATACCTGTGCAGCATGACAGACATTCGGTCAAGTTCGTCCAGCTGATTGTCCGCATCCGTGCTTTTATTCCATGCCCTGTGGTTGTTTGCGGTATATTCGTCACTCTCCAGTGCGATTTTTTCTGTGCTGTGTACTATGCACGGGTGGGTAAGATTACGTTTATCCTTTACCTTGCCTCTTGAAATACAGCCTTCAAAGTCAAAAAATCCGTTTTCCTTTCTTGGGGCTGTCCAGCCGTCGGTGATTTTTTCAAGCACCCAGCGCCTGTGTTCAAGATAGATCAGCCTGAGAAACTTTTCCTTTTCCTCTTTTTTGTCGGGCTTTTCCATATCCGATAAAAGTTTTGCAAATTCATCGGCAGCTTTTTGCACATCGTCATGTTCCATCTGAATACTGCGCAATTTATATTTTATTGACAGCACATAGGCAAGCGAGGATATGCGGTTGTATCTGTCATCAAAAGTTTCACCCGTAAAGAAGTCTTTTCTTTCTTTAAGAACATCAACATTCATGGCGCTGTTCCATGCATTATGGGCATTAAATGCCATTTCGCCAAGTTCGTCTATGGCTATAAGGTCTACAGGCTCATTTATGTATACGGGATATAACTTTTGAGATATATCCTTTTTTTCATTTCGTTTTCCGACCTTTTTCTCCGATACATAGCTTACGGGGCAGCAGTGATCCAGACCTTCGGCGCAAAGCTCGGCTATTGCTCTGTTAAGACTGTCATCACCCAAAGCAACAAATACATAGTTGTAGTTTTCTCTCTCTGCCAAAATACTTTTTACAATATCGCAGTTGACCTGAGAATGTTTATTTTTGGAGCTTTTCTTTGCAAACATGGTATATTTATTATCCGTAACATCACATATTGCTTTGAAATTCAGATTGGCATATGACATATCCTTTTTTTCGTCAAGACAGCCGTCTAAATTAACAAACTCCTTTATTGCCGGGCGAAAACGGATATAAGATTCCCTGCCCTCATCGGCATCCTCCGAAAACGCGTCAATATTCAAATCAAATCCGTACATCTGACCCGACTGCATACAAATATCTATAAATTTCTGTCCGTATGTTCCGGAACCTATAAGAAGAACATTTATATCCCCCTCTTTGACATTATCGCCGATCCCCTCATAAAGGGGATGATCATACAGCAATTTCTGTATGACAATTGCAGGCTCTGTCTGACCCGTATGGTTTTTTGCTTCGGGCGTCCAGTTCATAAGTCCGGTCAAACGCTGTTTCGCACGGACAATATCCGATTTGAGGTCGGTACAGCAGCTGTATCTCTTTTGCGGATCGACTGCAAGACATTTTTCAAGTATTTTACTTATCCTTGATATAAGAATCGTATCCGAATTTACATCCGAATTTTTGATCAACTCCGAATTTTTCAAAAGCAGCTGTATGCTTGGATATAAAAAATCTTTATAAAAACCGTCGGCAATATCTTCGTTAATAACGACCGCATTGAACAGCATAGCGCCTATCGAGTAAATATCCGACCTGTTGCTTACCCTCCCTTTTGCTACTTCGGGGGCGCAAAAGCCCTTTGTGCCGGACGGAATTATAAATTTGCTGTTAATGGAAGCCAGCGAATTTATATCAAACATCGATATATTGCTTGGCAGAATTTTCCCGTCGGTATCATACTGTACCAAAAAATTCGACGGATTTATATCCATATGCACAAGACCCGCCGAATGCATAGCTTTTATACAGTCTGTAAGTGTTTCCGCAACAGACAGTATATTCATAAGCTTTAACTCCGAACTTTTCCCCGGTTCTTTTCTTACCTCTTCCAAAAATACATCAAATGTTTTACCGGGTACGCCGGGAGACCATATATACACTGTGGGTTTCATCTTTTTTATATCATACGCTTCGGGAATGTCGTCATCTTCGCTTACAAAGCCGTAGTATACCTCATTATGCCTTATATAAGTCCTGAGGACCTCATTTTTTGAATTATCCACCATGACCTTTTGCAGAAGTCTGTAAGTTCCTATATAATCCGAGCGCATTTTCTCAAACTTGCGAGCTGTCCCCGAACCTGCTATAAGCTGCCCGTTTGGCAGACGGAGCATGGAATAATATATCGGTTTGTTATTTAAAACAAAATCTATGGGATAAAATTCTTTAAGTTTGCCCGTTTCCTTGCTTCCGTCCTCAAGCCTTCTGACAGCATCATAGCATATGCTCGAGCCGCCTCTACCTATGACCGAACGAATTGTGAATTCTTCGGCAGAATCTCCGTTTTCGTTTCTTGATAACATTATAGAACCGCTCAGATAACTGCGTTCATTATCCATAAATAAATACCTCCTTTTTATTTTCTTTCCCGTACAAGAGAAATGCAGCTGCTGTCATCTGCATTGGTTTCGTCTGCAATTCTTCCTTCCAGACACTGTTCAAGAAAATTTTGCGCATTCCCCGTTTTACTTGCCTCCACACAAAGCCGGGCATAAAAACCATCGGAACAAAGAACGATTTTTTCGTTCAGATGCAAATACCCTGTTTTTATATTCATTGCCCTGTCAGCGCCCTTTGTGGTGGTAAGACAAGGGTTTCTGCCGTACCTTACAGGCGGCATAACGACCGACAATTTTTTTTCTTCAGATAGAATAACAGCTCCGTCGCCAAGGTTTACAAGCAACGCCCTGCCGGTTTTCTTTTCCAGCATGGCAAGCATAAATGTACTCCCGTATTCCGAAATATCGGCAGATTCGTCTTTGCTGCACTCCAGATTATACAGTATTTCTTCTGTAAGAAGATAGGCTGATTTTCCGTAAGGATAATCAAATAAAGCCGCGCCCTCCGTATTTATCATATATGCCGCCGCCTCGCAAGCCAATCTTGCTCCGTCCAGACCTTTTTTACAGGCTGTTGCACCGTCTGCCAGCATTATTGCCGTAAATTCTTCATTGTCCAGACTGCATACATAATCCTGATTTTCTTCTTCCAACGCTTTGTGATAACTTCCTGTTTTACTGTACTTGCCTATTAACATTAATTTTTCTCCTTTTTATATTTTTTGCAGTAACAGCTGTCAGGTCAATTATAACATACAAATTTTTATAAAAAGGTAGGGGGTATTAATTTTCCGGGTAATACATATCAAGCACATATAAATACAAGGCCGTTACAATATACATATCAAATATATTTTTGGGGCTTATGCGCTGATAGCGTGCATATTCCAGTATAGGATCGATCGATTCCGTATAATCGACAAACAATTCGGGGAATGAGTACATACCGTTTTTTTCTATATCTATCGAAAGTATATAATTATAAAAATGGAACAATATCATATCCGTTCTGGTTGCCCTTCCGGGAGTATTGTAATATCTGTTGAACAGTTTTGTAAACATAGCCTCCTTTGAATCGTTAATGCTCATATATCTGCCCGAAACACTTGTCAAAAGCTCATTCAGCAAGCTGTCGTCATATTTGCGGTTATCGAGATAATATCCGTATTTAACGATTTGTCCTTTTGCTCCTTCGTCACCGGATGTATCCATTTTTACTTTTTTTACATCATATCCCAAAGCCCTGAGCAATTTAACGGCATCTTGCAGTTCTGTTCCCGCAAACACTTCACCGCCTTTGTCCATACCCTCTCTTATATCATCTTTTACGGATAAAGGCTTTTCACTGCTGCTTTGCGAAGCCAATATGTGCAGCAGCACAAGTATTCTCATTCTTTCCGATTTAGTTATATACATTCTGCGCCCTGCCGTTCTTTCGTCAAGAGCCTTTAAAATATCCAAAAAAGCCTCATCATCGGAAAATTTTTTTGCCAGAAGTTCTTTTATACCCCAATCATATAAATTTTCCGTATAATATAACAAATCTTTCCTTATTGTTTTTCTCTCTTCGTCATTATCTTTCCAACGCAGGTCAAGAAGATTTGCATCTAAGTAATAATAATCGCTCACTTCTTCCATAATGCTGCTTATCCATTCAAAAGCAGTTATTTCTTCGGAATCTATGTAAATCCTTCCCACGTTGGTATTATTCGGTATTACAACGCGATAATTGTGAACTATATAATCAAGAAGGCTGTCTTCATCCCTGTCCAACATTTCCGCCATTTTATTTTTAAAAACATAGGTATATTGAACATCTGTATTATTGATGTCAATTTCACCGTCCTCTATCATTTTTTTGGCAGTTTTGACGCAGTTATCTATAAGTTTTTCGGCTTTGTTTATTCTTTCACCCGGAAGCATTACACTGTTCTTGCCGTTTACACGATCGGTCTTTCCTTTATTCAGATAATAAATATAAATAGCCTCGGCAAAGTTTTTGTAATTTATACCTTCACCCGTTGGCATTTTTTCCGCATAGGCTTCGCTTTCCGAATCCGTATACATACCATTGAAAAATCTCAAAATATTATCATTATAATAATCGTGGAAAAGGTTTTTCACAATGTCCGTTTCTTCATCACATTCATCATATTCGTTTATCGAAAAAGTCATATTGAACATAAAGGCAAAATAATAAAGATACATCCTCGTTTTGGAACCCTTTTTAAAATTGCCGTTGGCAAGGTTATGACACATCTCCAGCAACGAATAATCAAGTTTTGGTCCGGATTCTTTTATCTCGTCTGTTCTTGCTTTTCTTGTCTGCTTATAGGCATATAACAAGCTGTCTGACCTTTGGTCGGGTTTTGCCTGCTTATAGGCATCCGAAAGACTGTCGTATCTTTGGGAAACTTTCTGCTCGTATATATTTTTGAGCCGTTTGCTAAGGTCGCCTTCTATCGTTTCGAGCAGTTCCCGAGAGATTTCTTCCGCCCTTGGTATTACATTATTTCCGAGAGCTTCAAATATCCTGAGTACCTTATCGGCAGAGGAAAGCCCTTCTTCGTTCAGCTCATATTTATTTAAAATATTATTCAGCCTGGTCTGCATCCTTTTGTCAAGAGTTAAATCATCAAACGGGATCTCGATGTCCTCTTTACTTTCCGTCAGACAGTCTGCCATAAGAGCAATACGTTCGTATATGCTTATATCTTTAAGCCGTTCGCAAAGAACGCCGTCTATTTCGTCTATCAACTCCCGGGGTATTTCCTTTTTATTCGGTATTACATTATTTTGAACAGCTTCAAATATTTTAAACACCTTGCCGACAGGGGAAAGTTTTCTCTTGTTAAGCGCATATTTATCCATCAGCTCATTTAACCTGTCTTGCGTCTTTGACGATATAACGCCGGCGTCTTTATATTTCATCAGATGCTTTGCCAAAAAATAAATGCGCTCGTATATGTCCATGTCTTCAAGTCGGTTGCAGAGAGCATCGTCTATAGCGTCAAGCAACTCACGCGGTATTTCTTCCGCCTTTGGCATTACATTATTTTTCAGCTCCTCAAGAGTCAGAGCATCGAACAAAATGCCATTTTTATGTTCCGTCAGGCAGTCTGCTATAAGAGCAATACGATTGTATATGTCTATGTTTTTGAGCTGTCTGAAAAGATCGCCTTCTATATCATCGATCAACTCTTTGGGTATTTCCTCCACATTCGGTATCTCATTATTTTGAATTGCATTAAATAATTCAAGCACCTTATCGACCGAAGAAAGCCCTTCTTTGTTCATCTCATATTTGTCCAGAAGTTTATTCAGCCCGTCTTGCGTGTTTTCGTCAAGCCATAAATCAACAAACCATATATTGCTGTCCTCCTTATATTTGATAAGATGTTTCTCTATAAAACAAACACGGTTGTATATGTCTATATTTTTAAGCTGTTTAAAAAGAGCATCGTCTATGGCGTCTATCAACTCTTGCGGTATTTCTTCCGCATTCGGTATCGTGCTGTCCTTAACAGCCCCGGATATTTTAAGCACCTTATCGACACAGGAAAGTCCTTCTTCGTTCAGACCGTATTTATCAAGGAACTCGTTCAGTCCGTTTTGCGTCTTTTCGTCAAGCAGCAGCTCGTCAAACAAAATACCGCTGTCATTTTTATATTCCGTCAGACGATCCGCTATAAAATTAATATGGTCGGCACCTTTAAGTGTTTTAAAAATCAAGTCGTCTATCTTTGAAACGAGCAACTGCCTCTTCTCGGGTTTTGACATGGCAGCATATTCTTTGCGTTCGGAGTCGCTTAATTTTGCCTCGCCCAATTTTATTATGCCATCTGTTCTGAAAGGTCCTATTTTTTTATCCGAGCCGATCAAAAATTTTTTGAGTATGGCTGCCCTCAATGTATCGCTGCCGTATTCGGGCGCCAGTCTGCGTACAAGCCTTTCCATAAAACCTATGGTATCGGGCGCAGCCTTGCACATATCGTAAAAGCCCTGTAAAATATTATCTTTTAACTCTATACGTGTAGGAATATTGTTCAGCAAAGTTTTGTCCTTTATAAGCATCTCAATATCCATGCCCCTTGCGTCGCACAATTCTTTCAATTTTTTTCTTTCAAAAATTATGTTATCCTCTTTTGCTTCCAGCACATTATTCAGGGCAACTTCAAAGTCTTCTCTGCAATAGTAGTTTACCATGCTCTGAAGCTCATCTTCAAATAAGTTTTTCATATTGAGAGTATAATTATAATAACTCATTTCCATAATAAAGACCCCCTCTTAAACAATGGGTTTTGACAGTACCGTATACCGCCTATGCCATATGTCGGCTGTGTGATCGACAGCCTGTCCTTTTAACAAAGGATGCATATTTCCCATCACCGCAGACTTTGTACTCCTGCTGTATATTTTATTATATGACATAATTATACACTTTTTCCGGTAATTTATCAAGCAAAACTCATGCCGTCATTATAATCTCCCCCATATAAAAACTTATTTTTACCGACCCTCATTTTAGGCTCGGCGGATGCTTGCCGTATTGTGCCGTAATACGAATATAACAGGTCGATCATTGTTCTCCCTCCGCTTTCTTCCCGAACAGATCTGTTTTGAACGCTATTTCTGTTTCATTGTCATCATCGGCTTCATCGTGATCGTCCAAAATATCTATCAGCTCGTAGAGTTCCTCTTTCAGCTCGTCTTCATCTTCCGCCATTTCTCTCAGCCTTGCAACCACGTCACCGTCCTCTTTGTCCTCCTCCAGCATCAATGCTGTATTTAAAATATCCCCTATATTTCGTTTGGGTTTTTCGGACAGTTCAACAGCGTCCGAGGCTTTGGCTTTACCGAATATCATATCCGCAATACCCGAGCTGTAATGTTTAAACATTACGGCAGGACATGCAATACTGTTTTTAACAATATCCGATGTGAGTACAACATCCTCGCAATCCACAAAATTTCTGAAACGGATCTCGCCGTCATCCATATCAAGCTCAAACAAACCGTTTTTTATTCTGTAATTAACACGGCAGATATACTCAGCCATCCTCGCCTTAGCCTCTTCGTCATTTTCGTCGACACCAACCGGACAAATAGCATAAACAGTATAGTAATCTTCATTTACATCAATAATGAAGTCTATTTTTTTTATTATACCGCTGATATATAATCCAAAGTTGAATACGCCAAGCTGTTCGTTAAAATCAAAGTGCCATTTTTCGTCTGTAAGATAGTTATTTATTGCATTTGCTATGCTTTCGGAATAATTGTATTTTTTCATAATATACCCCTTTCTGTTAATTGTATTACCGTACGCTCATAACCGCCGTTTCACGACAAAGCCTTTGTGTCGGGCGGTCGCTGCTGTATTTTGTTTTGCTAAAAATTTACCTTTTCGCCGACAGTGAATTTTTGTTTCACAGAATCACCATAGGCGCTTTTCTTTTTAACAAATCCTTATAACATAAATTATATTACCTTAAAACATAAATTTGGGTAGGGGTCTTACACAATCAATAAAAAAAGCTGCCGCAAACAGCCGTTTGGCTATTTGCAGCAGCTTTGTCATGTTTATGTTATTTTATTTACGGAGAAAACCCTGTTTTACCGTCAGTCTATTGCATAAACTATCTTTGAACCCTGTGCGCCTGCATTGTTCTGAACCCATTGCTTAGCGTCCTGAGGACTTCTTGTAGCGTAGCCGTAGTTTGACGAAGGTCTCCATGAAGTACCCTTTGTCGAAAGATTAGTTACCGATGATGTAACTACCGAGCCGTTGTCTGTGAATGCGCCAACGCCCTTATCGTCAACAACTCTGCCTGCATACTGACCTGCTTCGAAATAATTCTTTTCGGAATAGATATTGCAGCCCGTATAAGGTGTATAGCCAAGGTTGAAACCGTATACATAGTTATTGTAGCAGTGGAAATAACCGTAACGCATAAGACCCGGCGCTCTTGTGTAGTTGTTGTAGAAGTAGTTGTTTGCTATTGTCATACGCGGATAACCGCTGTATTTGCCTGCGCCGTCCTCCTGGGGATAGCCGAGTATAAGACCGTACTTATGACCGCCGAAGTAGCTGCCCGTTACGGAAACGAAGTCTGCTTTAAGGCCTACATAAAGGTGTTTGTCAACGTCCGTTTCGGTCTTTGAGCTGTGACCTACGAATGTGCAGTGGTCAACCCAGAAGTTGTTGCCGTCCGAAATATACATCTGTATATCGTCGTTTTCGTTCTTATCTGCATCATGCTTGAAGATAACGTTCTTAAAGATAACGTTGCCCGAGCTGCTGATGCATCTGAAGTGTACGTTTGTAAGTGTACCGCTGCCGAACTTGCCTATAAAGGTCTTGTTTTTGCCTACATTTACTTTTGTAAGCGACGACTGGTAGATATTGCCTAAAACTATTGTGTAAGCAGTTGAACCTGCCGCATATTTCTGAAGGTCCGAAATATTCGATACATATACTACCTGACCGAGAACGCCGCCCGTTACGCTTGCTTTCTCCTGACCGTTCATATTCTTTGAGTAGCCTGCAAAGCCCTCTGCGCCGTGCGCGTTAAAGCGGAAGCACTGAGATGATGAGCCGTTGTAACCGCTGAGTACATAATTGCTGCCCGAAAGTGTGAGCGCCTTGCTCTGGTCGGCATAGCTTACTATCTTATAGTTGAGCGCATCGCCGTTTGCATCTGTTTTAACGGAAGAGATGACCCAATACTGAGCATTGTTTGATGCCGGTTTTGTAGTTGTTACCGTCGAGCCGCTGCAAGCAAGTGCCTTGCCCGA
>CANRCU010000052.1 GCA_947629215.1 uncultured Clostridia bacterium | reverse complement strand
GTATTATTATTTTGTCAACACACTTTTCCAAAACCCACAACCAAATCAACCCCACAGCAAACACGCAAATGTTTCTCCGTGAGGCTGTTTTTTCAGCCGAAACGGAGAATATTTGCGGGGCTTGCATATAAAGTTAAAACAGAACCGCCCACTATAAAGTTTTCGCTCAAGCCTTTTTCAAAAGGCTTGCAGGGTTTGGGGCAGCGCCCCATTCATTACTTGCTTCGTTGATCTTACCAAATAAAAAACCCCGAAAACAACCGTTTCCGAGGTTTTGAAAAGCATATAAAATTATCTCTTCGATATTTTTTAAAGATTTGAAGTGGGCTTAAACAGGGCATTTGTAAGATAAATGTGTCTTACGAGTGTCCTGTTAGGTTTTGTTTATTTTGTCTTTACAATTTTAAAATAGCATCTATACCCACAGATATTCCCCAAATTTTAAATATATCAATTATATACTCTGCAACTCTTTGTTTTTCTTCCGGTTGAAGTTTGTTAAAATCATACCGAATTTCCATTACGGACTTATTCAATTTATTAATAAACTCATCTACATTTTGTTGGTTGTACATAAAATTCCCCCATTGTATATACGAATACAATCATTTAGTTCATACCCATTATGTGACATTTTACCGATGCCGGCTTACAATTTAATTTTGGTAGCGGATGTTATTATATCAATCTTTCCGGGTTCAATAAAAGTATATTGCGATAAATTATTGATAAAAATGTCAAACTCATTTGTATCGGCGGTTATTACTTCATTTATACCAAGTAATGTCCCGGTTTTTATTTTATTTTTAACGTTGTTTGCCTCATTGCCGGAAAAAGTAATCAGATAGTTTAATGCTCGTCTATGAACATACTTCAAGGCAATAGCTTCCAAATCTGCCTGCTTATACCTTTCTCTCAAACTCGTTTTTATACTTATTCCTATCGGAAAATTATCACTCGTGTACAATAAAATATCAAAATCCGTATTTGGTACAAAAGCCATAGAGGCTTGCAAAAACATTGGCAAAATCCCTTTATTGTACAATGCTGTTCCTATTATATACTCAAAAATCGTACCATTCATTGAATTGTTATTTGAAGAAGAACTGCCGTATCTTTTCCAACATTCTTTTACATAATCGGATGCTTTCCAAGTATCGAAACTCTTAAAATCATCGGTTATTTTATCGGTAAATATTTTATATGATTGTAAATTTCTGCTTTTTACAAAACCTGTATCTTTAAGCATTATTTTTCTCCTTATTTTACAAATCTAATCTGTACATTCAATTTTATCTTTTGCTCTCCGAATTCTTCATAAATACTCCCAAAACCATGGCGGCTTTTACTCGGAGTATCAAATCTTGTATTTGCAAGCATATAATTTCTGAAAGCATTTTGATTATATATATGATAACACACAACATCTCCGTCGTCCTTAACGATTATATAACCGCCCGTAGCTTCAAAATCACCTGTCCACAATGTTCCGGGAACCATTCCGAGTGCAATGTTTGTAAGCAATTCCTTAACTTTATGACGAAGATAAACCTTATTGTCCAAAGTGTTTATCAAATTGGTTTCGGCAATTAGGTCGATTAATTCGGAGAGCATATATGACTTACCCTGATAATAGCTTTTTATCATTTCGGCAAAAATCTCGGGCATTTCCGATGTTACCATCTTTAAATTAAATTCAAGTGTTTTATTATCGGTGTTTTCAAACTCTATGTTTGCACCAAGCGAAGAAAGGTAATTAAATTTATCTTTGAATTTTTTATATTCTTCAAAGCGAGAGATTTCATTACCGGTTAATCTATGACCGACTATTTTATATGTAAAATTCGTTGTTTTCGAGGCATTGAAAAGTGTTGACGGACTTCCGAGCTGTGATTTTATGCTGAATCCGAATGTATCATCTCTTCCACACATAATGTCATGTACCATAAGAATAATGTCTGCTTTATCCCGAGATTTTGCTTTCAATGATTTACAATGTATACTTTCGGCAAAATCGGTTGCTTTGGGTATATCAAAAGCTCCGTTGTTTGATTTCTTTGCTTTAATTGCATTGAGTACAATATTTGCCGGCTCAATGAAACATTCTGTCGGAACGGTACAAATACACTCATTTGTTGAAGCATTTACAACTTTTATGTTGCTTGTTCTGCAATATTCAAGCCTACTGCCTGCTTCATTTCTGATTACCTTAAGAACATCATAATATATATCGGGTATTTTGTTTGTATTTTCATCCGCTGCATACAGTTTTCCGTCTGCAAGCAGCTTAAACATAGTATACAATTCGCTCCATTCTCCTACATTACCGGTCATATTTATTACTCCTTTTCAAGTTGTTCAAAACATCTTCTCATAAACTTAGCCATTTCTTCAACCGCAGGTATTGTAACGGCATTTCCGAATTGTTTATACTTAGGTCCGTCTGCCATTTTAGCCGGAAAAGAAAATTCATCCTTACCCGTCTTTGGATTAATAAAGGCATAATTTATAAACCCTTGCAATTTTCCCCATTCTCTCGGGGTCATAACACGAATTCCCCTATCGTTAAGCGGAGTATGTTTTGTAGGATAAATTTTGCCCGAAACCCCTTCTTTGGGATCTATAACAAGATTTCTCTCTTTACCGGAACCGCCTGTTGCCAATATTGCATTGGATACGGGAGAGTCTGTTTCGGGAAGATTAACTATCTTATAACCGAAACCGTTGCCTTTCCCCTCATGTCTTGCTCTGTGCCTTTCGAGTGTTTCAACATAACCCGATGAAAGAAAATACTTATCATCGGCATTCATTTCAAGCAAATTGTTCAGATCATCGTATATTTTGTTCTTTCTTTCCTTTGGTAATTCGTTAGGTAAATCATCAACGGCATCCCCGTAGTGTTTTCTGCTGAATCCCATAATATACACTCTCGGTCTGTTTTGAGGGACACCGAAGTTTCTGGAATTTCTTATAAAATTCTTGGGATTATAGATAAGTTTACCGTTTTTGTCACAGGTTACGCCTATAACCTTATAATTCAATTCGTTTACCAAAACATTTATTATTGTGGAAAATGTTCTTCCTTTTTCATGAGTTATAAGATTATCAACATTTTCCAACATAAATGCCTTTGGAACGGTTCGTTTTATCATTTCCGCAATGTCAAAGAAAAGCGTTCCTCTTGTTTTATCCAAGAAGCCCTCCTGTTTACCTGCCCGGCTGAAGGCTTGACAAGGAAATCCCGCAAGCAAAACATCATATTTCGTATTGTCAACCTTCTGTTTAAATTCCTCGGTCGTTATATCGTTTGTCGGATCTTCTCCGTATAAATGTTTATATGTGAGGCAAGCATTTTTATCTATCTCTGCCGACATTACATTTTCAAAACATCCGGCAAGTTCATAACCACGCCTTATTCCTCCTATACCTGCACACAAGTCTATTGTTTTGTATTTTTCAGCCATCGTTCTGCTCCTTTAAAACATTATAAATATTTTCGGCTATTCGTTTGACAACCGGAACACAAACCGTATTTCCGCACTGTTTGTAGGCTTCTTCCATAGGTATACTTTTAAATACATATTCTTTCGGAAACCCTTGTAAAGCAAGGCATTCATAGGGTGTAAGTTTTCGTATTCCGAAATTATCCCGTATTATGGGTACTCTGTCGGGGTATGTTCCCATATTTGCTTTTAAGGTAGGTGAAATCGTATACTTCTTTTTGGCAATACCCGTATCATCTATACGATATATTCCCGACATATCGGTTATTCGACAATTCAATTCTTCATAATATTTTGATTGCAAACCGTAGTAATAAATATCATCGTGTTTAACGGTACGATCGATTATATCATTTATTTGAACGGTCAGTTCGATTTTATCCGGAAATTTAAACTTATCAAGAATATTTGTATCCAAAAAAGCCACAATAAAAGTTCTGCTGCGCTCTTGAGGTATATTACCATGTGTTTTTGCATTTTGAATGTTATATTTTACTTCATATCCAAGTTCCGCCAATTTGTTGAAAATAGTTATAAATGTCTTCCCTTTATCATGATAAATCAAATTTTTTACATTTTCAAGAAAAATAACTTTAGGTTTGACTTTTTCGGCAATGCGTATTATTTCAAAAAATAAATTTCCTCTCGGATCTTTAAATCCCCTTCCATATCCCATTATTGAAAAACTCTGACAAGGAAATCCGGCTGTAATTATGTCCGCACAAGGAATATCCGATTCCGGAATGTCACATATATTTCCTTCCGTAAGGTATGTATCACCAAAGTTATTTCTGTATGTAACACAAGCGTTAGGGTCTTTATCGTTAGCCCATATTATTTCAAATCCTGCCTGTATAAAGGCAATATCAATGCCGCCTATGCCCGAAAACAGACTTACAACGGTAGGTTTATTCATTGTTTTTCACCGCTTTTTCTATAATATCGGCACATTCCTGCAAATTGTTTTTAATGTACCTACCCCAAAATCGCAAAACAGTCCAACCCTCGGAAATTAATTTTTCGGTAACTTCTTTATCACGTTCCATATTACGCTCGATTTTGGGTATCCAAAATTCTTGGTGTGATTTAAAGTCGTATTTTCTTTCTTCCCAATTATAGCCATGCCAAAACTCACTGTCACAAAATACGGCAACTTTTTTCCCTATAAAAGCAATATCCGGTTTTCCGAAAACACTCCGGACATTTTTTCGGTAACGTAAACCTCTTGACCAAAGCTCTTTCATAAGCATAACCTCGATTTTTGACCCTTTGGCTTTAACTTGTTTCATATTATAGCTTATCTGCTCGGCAGTTTTTTTACTCACAATATCACCTAAATAAAAAATATGTATATTATATAAACATTTTATCAAAACAAACCTGATTTGTAAAGAAAAATAAAACCCCGAAAACAACCGTTTCCGAGGTTTGTATAAGCATATAAAATTATCTCTTCGAGAACTGAGGAGCACGTCTTGCGCCTTTTAAGCCGTACTTCTTTCTTTCTTTCATTCTTGGATCTCTTGTCAGGAAACCTGCTTTTTTCAAAGACGGTCTAAGGTCTTCGTCTGCTTCAAGAAGCGCCCTTGATATACCGTGTCTGATAGCGCCTGCCTGACCTGTTGTACCACCGCCGCAAACATTGACTTTAACATCGAACTTAGCGAGTGTATTTGTCAGAACAAGGGGCTGTCTAACGATAACTTTCAATGTTTCAAGACCGAAATATTCGTCAATATCTCTTTTATTTATAGTGATTTTTCCGTTACCCGGTACAAGATAAACCCTTGCGACCGAACTTTTTCTTCTGCCTGTACCATAATATTTAGCTGCTGCCATGATCTATCCTCCTAAACCGATTAATACTTGATTTCCAGAACTTCGGGAGCCTGAGCCTGATGATTATGCTCACTGCCTGCATAAACATGAAGTTTCTTTAACATATTCTTACCGAGAGTATTCTTAGGAAGCATACCCTTGATCGCATGGATCAAAACATCTTCGGGTTTTTTATCAAGTTTTTCTCTTAAAGTTACCTCCTTGAAACCGCCTACATAGTCGCTGTGGGTTCTGTATAACTTTTTATCGAGCTTTTTGCCTGTGACCTTTATCTTGTCTGCGTTGATTATTATAACATAATCGCCCGTATCAAGATGAGGCGTATATATAGGCTTGTTCTTACCGCGAAGAACACTTGCAACTTCGGAAGCAAGTCTGCCCAATGTATGGCCTGTTGCATCAACAACATACCATTTTCTGTCTATTTCAGCTGTTTTAGCTATAAATGTTGTTCTCATCGGAAAATCCCCTTTCAAAAACTGTTCAAAATACAAATCATAAGAACACACCGAAAATAAATTTTCTTTTGTTTGTTTCTTATGATATAATACAAAAATATAAGAAGCAGAGCAAAAACCAAGCTTTGATAACATTCTTATCCCAAACAATGAACCGTAAGCCGAAAATGTCCGAAAAAAGGCCGATATATCTATCACCGTTCGCATTTGTGTCTGTCAAATGCAACAGTCACAGTTCAAAACATATTTATTTTACACTAATTGTATCAAGATGTCAAGCATTTTTTGAAATATTTTCAATTATGCGGAAGAAAAGGGGCTGTCGCAAAACGACACCCCCACGATAGGAAGCTACTGACAGGACTTGAACCTGCGACCCGCGCATTACGAATGCGCTGCTCTACCAACTGAGCCACAGTAGCATATATAAAGTTCATCAACAACATTATTATAATATCATACCGCAAATGATTTGTCAATATATTTTTAAGCATTCCTTCCCGATTATCGGTAAAACACCTTTGTTCGGGTGTCGGTCATGATCACACAGCATAAGCGGACATTGACTTCAAATGGGGTGCGCACTATGCACACCCCATTTACTTGATCATGCAATTTTGTTTATAGCCTTTGCAAGCCTTGATTTCTTTCTTGCGGCATTATTTTTGTGATAAACGCCCTTTGAGCAAGCCATATCTATTGCCTTTGTTGCAGCAACAAAAGCTGTCTGAGCGGCTGCCTTATCGCCTGCGTTGATAGCTGCAACAACTTTTTTGACCGAAGTCTTTACAGCAGAACGTATCATTTTATTACGTATTGTTTTCTTATTGATAACTAAAATTCTTTTTTTAGCCGATTTGATATTAGCCATTTTTATTCCTCCGATATATAAATAAACAAGCTGTACCGTGCCATTGGGGTTTAGAGGGGTTTTATGATGCGCAACGAACGCACCTGCCCAACCGGCACATTTAATATTATACATTTTTTTCAAATATAAGTCAATGTATAATTTTATTTTTCCGGCAAAAAATATAACAAAATATTTATGCTCAAAAGGAGATATTTTATGAAAAACTTCTCACCATATACCGACCTTGCGCTTGAGGCTGCCGAACAGCTGACACGTGCAAACGACGGCAAGACAGACGGCATTGAAGTTACCCGTGAGGACTGTGAGCTGCCCGACACCATCGTCACATGGGTGCATATCACCAACGAAAACGGCGCAAAGGCGGCAGGTAAGCCCATAGGAAACTACATCACCATAGAAAGCCCTTATATGAAGATAAACGACCCCGACGCGCACAAACGCATAGCAGAGCTTTTGCGAAAATATCTTTTAAAATTGCATAAACTTGATGACAACGCCTCTGTTTTGGTCGCAGGCTTGGGCAACCGCCGTGTTACGCCCGACGCCCTCGGTCCGCGCACGGCAGGCAAGATACTTGTTACACGACATATCCGTGATAATGCTGTTTTCCCGGATGAAAATGTGCGCTCGGTGGCGTCCGTCAGCCCCGGAGTTATGGGTGTGACCGGCATCGAAACATTAGAGATACTCCGCGGCATAGTCGACCGCACAAGACCCGACCTTATTATTGCAATAGACGCCCTTGCCGCCAGACGCGCCGGACGCATAAATGCGACCATACAAATGGCGGATACCGGGGTCGAACCTGGCGCAGGCGTCGGCAACAGACGTAACGGGCTTAACCAACAGACCCTTGGCGTGCCTGTCGTGGCAATAGGTGTGCCTACGGTCGTTGACGCCGCAACGCTTGTGAACGATACCCTTGATATTATGCTTGACGATATTGAAAAGCATTTTGATAAGACCCTCGGCAAAACGCTTTGCAGCCTTTCATCCGATGAAAAATACGAACTTATACGGCATATTCTTGAACCGTATACCGAGAATATGTTCGTTACGCCCAAAGAGGTAGACGAGGTTATAAACGGACTCTCAAATATTATAAGCCGCGCGCTTAATTCGGCGCTTAACCCGCTCTTGGGAGAATTTTTGGAAAATTAAGAGCATCTTGTCTTATTCTTGAATAAAATGCTTGCACTTGACCGATGGGTGATCGGCAAGTTTTTACCTTTATATTAGGTAGTATCTCAAGCCTCAGCCGAATACAAAGGCTTTGAAAAACGTGTAAAAAGCAGTCGGACAAAAAGAAAAAATACCCGATTGTAAAATTTGTATAAATTTTTAAATTTTTCCGAAAAAAATAAAGGAAATTTCACAATCGTGCAGAATAGTATAAGTTAAGAGTGTTGTTTATGTTTACATATGACACCGAAAACATAAACAATTTTTGTAGAAAAATAAAACTATGAGGTGATTTTACTTATGAAAAGCTATTCTGCAAATGAGATCAGAAATGTCGCAATACTCGGTCACAGCGGCTGCGGCAAAACGACTATTGCCGAGGCTTGTCTGCATGTCAGCGGCGTAACAAAGCGTTTTGGACGCACCGAAGAGGGCAACACCGTCAGCGATTACGACCCCGAAGAAATAAAACGTAAAGTTTCTATCAACGCATCGATAATCCCTGTTGAGTGGCTTGACGAAAAGATAAACTTTATCGACACTCCCGGTTACTTTGACTTTGAGGGCGAAGTAAGGCAGGCTCTTTCCGTTGCAGACCTTGCGCTTATTGTTGTAAACGGCAAATCGGGTATCGAAGTCGGCACGGAAAAGGCTTGGGAGCTGGCTACCGATATGAACGTACCGAAAATGATATTTGTCAATGATATGGATGACGAAAACGTTCATATCGAAGATATAATAGACAGCCTTAAACAGGTTTTCGGCAAATCCATTGCGCCGCTGCAAGTGCCTTTCTATGAGGGCGGCAAGTTTGTCGGCTTTGTAAACGCCATAAGAAGAAAAGGCCGTAAGTTTGAAAACGGTATGGTAGAGCCTTGCGATATGCCCGCAGGCATGGAGGACGAGGTAGAAACCATGCGTACCATGATAGAAGAGGCCGTTGCCGAAACAGACGACGAATTAATGGAAAAATTCTTTGCGGAAGAAAGCTTTACGGAAGATGAAATAAACCGCGGTTTGCAGATAGGTATTGTGGACGGTACCGTTACACCCGTTATTTTGGGCGCGGCAACATATACTATCGGTATCCGTGTACTTATGAACGATATAAACAAATTCATACCTCCGACGGGTAAAGTAAGACCCACCGTTGAGGCTATCAACCCCAAAACGGAAGATTCCGTCGAGATCAACTGTGATGAGAACGACCCGTTCTCGGCATTCGTTTTCAAAACGATAGCAGACCCCTATGTCGGTCGTCTGAGCATATTTAAGGTATGTTCCGGTGTGCTTAAAAAAGATGCGATGGTCAAAAACGTAAATAAAAATATTGCCGAAAAGATAGGTCATATATATGTTTTGCGCGGTAAAGAGCAAATCGAAGTCGACGAGCTGAAAGCAGGCGATATAGGCGCAGTTGCAAAATTGCAGAACACAAGCACGAACGATACGCTTGCGGACGCTTCAAGACCTGTTGAGATGCCGCCTATCGAGTATCCACAGTCGCTTATGAAAATGGCTGTCAAGCCAAAGGCAAAGGGCGACGAAGATAAGCTTGCGGGCGCTGTTTCCAAAATCATGGAGGAGGACAAAACAATATTGTTCTCCGTTGATAAAGAAACAAAACAGTCTGTTGTTGCGGCTGTCGGCGATACGCACATGGACGTATTCGTAAATAAATTAAAAAATAAATATAAGATAGATGTAGAGCTTTCCGAACCCGTTATCCCGTACAGAGAGAAAATAAGGGGCAAAGTATCTATCAGAAGCAAATATAAAAAACAATCGGGCGGTCACGGTCAGTACGGCGATGTTGCCATTGATTTTGAACCTTCGGGCGATCTGACAACACCTTATATCTTTGAAGAAAAGATATTCGGCGGTTCTGTGCCGAAACAGTATTTCCCGGCTGTTGAAAAAGGTCTTCAGGACAGCGTTAAAGCAGGTCCTATTGCAGGTTATCCCATTGTTGGCTTGAAAGCTACACTTGTGGACGGTTCATACCACCCGGTGGATTCCTCCGAAATGGCATTCAAAACAGCTACTGTTATGGCGGTCAAAGACGCTTTCGCAGACCCCGCATCAAAACCGTGCATTATGGAGCCTATTGCATCTGTCACGGTCATTGTTCCCGATGATTACACGGGCGATGTTATGGGCGATATGAATAAACGCCGCGGACGTATCCTTGGTATGGAAAAGGACGAAAAGGGTAAACAGAATATAAGCGTTGAAGTACCCATCGGCGAAATGGCAAATTATTCGACCGACCTTAGAAGTATGACACAGGGCAGGGGCAGATATACACTTGAATTTGCACGCTACGAAGAAGCGCCCAAGGATATACAGGATAAGGTAATTGCAGCAAGAAAGGCTGAATCCGATAAGTAAAACTCCTTGTCGTATAATATAATTTTAAAAATTTTTAATAGTGGTGTGGACATTTCCGCACCACTTTTTCTGTGCAAATAAAACTGAAATAAGAGAATTTTCCTTGTTACTCAATCATTATATATACCGCCTTTTTCAAAAGGAGGTGTGCGCCATTTACAGTCACACTTTTCCGCCTTTTCAATATCATATTATCAGGAGAGAAAACAACAAAAAAAAGGAGGATCATATATTATGTCAGCTTTTGAATCGACTAATAACAACTGCGGTTGTGACAATACCGAAGTTCTCGGCAGCCAAATAAACGGCACGAGCAGCGCCACCAAAGACGAGTGTGTTATCGCTCTTAAAGTATATGATTTTTGCAGATTGCAGGAATGCCTTACAGCGGACGACTTAGGTCCTGCGCGCGCAGCCTGTGACACAAACTGCTGCGGTTATACCCTTAACGCAGGCGACGTTATCCGTCCTCCGCAGGATTCCGCATCGGTCAGCATCGAAAACCTTAAAGCCAAAAGCGTTACCGTTCTTGGCAAAAAACCAAACCCGTTCCGTCCCGGATATTGGGATATAGAGTTAAAGTTTGTATTTTCTTACAGACTCATATTCCGTGACATCAACGGCAACGAAATAGCTTGTATCAAAGCGCAGAACTCTTTTA
>CANRCU010000051.1 GCA_947629215.1 uncultured Clostridia bacterium | reverse complement strand
CCTTCAGCAAAGTTTCGCTCAGTCGGCGTGAAACGATAACGGTAATACCGAATGAAAATATTATAAAAGCAGAAAGTATCAGCGCCGTTTTCAGGCTGTCGGCAGCCATAAAAAGGCTTATCATAAGTATCAGCGTAGGGAAACGCCCGTTGCACGGCACAAAACAGTTTGTAAGTATGGCTATCAGCCTTTCACGCGGAGAATCTATTATCCTTGCAGCCGTTACGCCGACGGCATTGCAGCCAAAGCCCATACACATTGTCAGCACCATTTTGCTGTGAGCCTTCGCTTTGCGCATAAAACGATCCATATTAAAAGCCATTCGGGGCAGATAACCAAGGTCCTCCAACAAGGTAAACAAAGGGAAAAATATTGCCATGGGCGGCAGCATCACCGACACGACACAGCCTACCGTATCAAAAACACCGTTTATAAGCAGCTTACGCAGCCAAACGGGCAGAATACCCGACGCAGCATACAGCTTTGCGCTCATTTTTGCAAAACAGCTCTGCAATATACCGCTCGGATAATTTGCGCCGAAAATCGTTATCCAGAATATCAGCATTATAACACCGTAAACGATAGGCAGCCCCCAAACCTTGCTCAACACAATACGGTCTATACGTCTGTCCGCCGTATCCAGTTCGTCCGCTTCACAGCTGACGGCAGCCGCATATATCTTGTCAACATCGGACAGAGGTTTCTTTTTGGGGATATTGCCTTCTTCGGCAAGGGTTTTCGCGCAGAGGCACAGTTTGACAAGCCCCTCGCCCGTTATGCCGCAGACGGGAATGACCGGAACGCCAAGCTCTTCCGAAAGAATATCGGTATCCACATTTATTTTTTTGCGTTTTGCCTCATCTATGAGATTCAGGCAGACAACCGCTTTGTCTACACGCTCTATGACCTGTTTTGCAAGTATAAGATTACGTTCGAGGCAGGTCGCATCCAGTATGGATATATAAATATCGGCAAGACCGCCGTTTATAAAATCGACGGCATTTTTCTCATCCTCCGACAATGGTTCAAGCGAATATATCCCCGGCAAATCCGCCATTATAAAGCGTCTGCCGTCAATATCGACTTCCGCCCACGCATTGCCTACGGTTTTCCCCGACCAGTTGCCCGTATGCTGTTTCATACCCGTAAGACTGTTAAATATTGTGCTTTTGCCTGTGTTGGGGTTGCCCACAAGCGCTATCACGGGCTTATCGTTCATTTTTTTCGCCCTCCTCCGGAATTTTGACTGCTATGTGCGCTGCATCTTCGTTTCTGAGCGCCATGACCGTACCCCTGATAAAGTATGCGCGCGGATCTCCGCCAAGCGGTGCGGAATGTACGGGCGTGACCGCCGTTCCTGCGGTGAAACCCAATTCGCGCAGCCTGTCTGCATTGCCAAGCCCGGGCGCAATATGTTCTATAATACATTTCTTTCCTATTTCAGCCGCCGAAAGCGGTATGGTTCTGTCCATTTCTCTCACCCCTTATTGTTATACTATATAAAATTCTCCGCCCTGTGCCTGTACAAAAACAACTAATTATGATATAATAACTTCGGATATAAAAAATTTCAGAGATAAACGAGGTAAAAACTATGAAATATAAACTTGTAGCGCTTGACTGCGATAATACGCTGCTTGACCAATACGGCAATATCAGCGAGCTGAATAAAAAAGTTATATCAAGGCTTCGCGATATGGGCGTTGATATTGTTATTGCCACGGGCAGAAACGATATACTTGCCAAAGATTATGCCGAGGAAATGAATATAAAAGCGCCGATTATCAGTTGTAACGGCGCAATGATAAGCGACCTTTTCAACAATAAGGTCTATCTCACAGACGCTGTGCCAAGAACGGCAGTATATGAGATATTTGCATATCTGACAACAAATAATATACTATTTAAAGTCCTGACGGACAAAGCTTGCTATACCAACGACAAACAGGCTATGGAACAGGGTCTGCAGCAGATAACAAAAAATTATACACGTGTGCTGAAGTATTCGATACCGTATAATTTTGTTGAAGATATGAACCAAATACGGGATATAAAAAATATTCTGAAAATAGTTATTATAGACGATTCGGAAGAAAGGCGCACGGAAATAGTGACCGAGCTTAAAAAGACAAAGGGCGTAAATGTACATACGGCAGGTTTCAACTGTATAGACGTTATATCCAAAACAGCCTCAAAGGGCAGCGCTTTGAAACTATATGCGGAGAAAAAAGGCATTAAGCGTGAAGAAATAATCGCATTCGGCGACGGCAATAACGATTTGTCAATGATAGAATATGCAGGCATAGGCGCAGCAATGCTCAACGGTGACGAAGCACTGAAAAAAGCTGCCGATATAGTCACCGAATATGACAATACCGACAGCGGAACAGGCAGGGAGCTTGCAAAAATTTTTGGTTTGGAATTATTATAAATTTTTGACCGGCTAAAAAGTATGTACTTAGCCGGTCAGACCGTTTTCACGATAACTCATGTATAAATATACCGCTTCTCAGTTTCGGTTCAAACCATGTTGATTTCGGTGGCATTATCCTGCCTGCATCGGCTATCTCCATAAGCTGTTTTACAGATGTCGGGTACATTGCAAAAGCAACGGCAGCCGAGCCGCTGTCGACCAGTTTCACCAACTCTTCAAGCCCGCGTATACCGCCGACAAAAGCGATCCTGTCATCTGTGCGCGGGTCGTCTATACCCAATATAGGCGCAAGCAAATTATTCTGCAATATCGACACATCAAGGCTGCCAACGGGATCGTCACTGTCAAAACTGCCGCTTTTTGCGGTCAGCTTATACCATTTTCCGCCAAGATACATACCGAAATCAAGCGCTTTTTCGGGTTTGGATATACCGCTTATGCAAGTTATTTCAAATTTTTCGGAAATTTTTTCTTTAAAGCTCTCTTCACTCTCGCCATTCAGGTCTTTCACAACACGGTTATAGTCCATTATATGAAGCTGATTATCGGGAAAAGCGACCGCAAGATAAAAATTGAACTCGGCATTTTTGTCATAATCTCCGCTGCCGCGGCGTTTAAGCCCAACTTTCACGGCAGATGCGTTCCTGTGGTGACCGTCGGCTATATATAAAGCGTCTACCTTGGCAAACTCCGCCTGTAAATCGGCAATTACCGTTTCATCGTCTATCACCCACACGGTATGTGTCACACCGTCGTCCGCGGTAAAATCGTATATCGGCGTTTTTGCCGTTATGCCGCTTATAATACCGTCTATCCCGTCCCTGTGACGATAGGTCAGAAATATTGGTCCCGTGTTTGCATTGCAGCTGTCCACATGACGTATCCTGTCTTGTTCCTTATCTTCACGGGTAAGCTCGTGTTTTTTTATTTTATTGTTGATATACTCGTCTATTGACGCGCAGGCAACAAGCCCCGTCTGGCTCCTGCCGTCCATTGTAAGGCGGTAAACATACATACACGGCTTTTCATCCTGTATATATACGCCCGAGTCTATCATATTTTTAAGATTTTCGGCTGCTTTTTTATAGACCTCGGGGCTGTAAATATCAACAGACGGGTCAAGGTCTACCTCAGCCCTGTCAACGTGCAGAAACGAATAGGGGTCGCCTTTGACAGCCTCCCTTGCCTCTGCCGAGGACATAACGTCATAAGGCAGCGCAGCCACCTTGGGGCAAAGCTCGGGGGTTGGTCTGTAAGCCCTGAATGAGCGTAATTCCGACATAAAATTCTCTCCTTTCGTTACAAAAAGGGTTCAGGCTTTCAGCTCTATCAACGCATTTGTCGAATTGTCCGCGCCGCATATACGAAAATATGCGTTGCCGTCCGTTTCGGTACATAAAATATTGACTTCGTCGCCGTATTTTATTCCCTTTTTGTAGCAGATACCGACATAGTCAAACTCCTTTTCATACGGCAGTATCTCGTAAGCCATATCCAGATAATTCAGGTTGTGGACATGGCCGTTTATATCTATATCGCTTTTTCTTATTGGATAAGGCATTTTTTGGGCATATGCCGACAGCTCGGTAAATTTTTCAAATTCGGGCATGCCGAATACATTTTTATCCTGCTCGGGCGCATAACCGCAGACAAGCTCTTCGGTTATCTTTTTGGGTCTTAGTGTATTTATATCCACCAAAAGCCATTTGGAAGAACCGTTCACACGCTTTTGCCCGTTTACATATAGCTCAAAATCACGGTAGGAATACAGCTTTGAGCTGTTTCTTACCCATGTGTGTATCTCAAAGACATCGCCGTATTTCGGGCGCTCGAGTACCTGCATCTTCCATTCCAGCAACACCCATGAAATGCCTGTATCTATAATATTGTTAACGCCGTTTTTTACAAAATCGGAATGCTTTGATGCGGCATTTTCAAAATATCTTAAAATTGCCTTGTTTTTAAGGCGTTTGTCAATATTTATATCCGAAAGTTCGGCTTCGGTATATTGTTTGTATATCATTTTATTCCACCGGTTTTAACACAATAGCGGTGCGTGGGGGCATATAAAGCCTTATATTGTTGCCCTCCATACCGGGCGTATAGGCGCTTATCCTGTCATGATGTATATTGCCGAAACCGTTGTAGCACCAGTCGTCCGTCGTAAACAGCACCTGATGGTCAACGCCCTTGCTTACGGGTATGGCATAGTCCGAATAAGCCCTTGTAGGATCAAAATTGAACACAAACACAAGACCGCCGCGTTCAAAAGCTATAACATGGTCGTCCTCATGCATCCATTTAAGCTCGGGATAAGGCTGATCGAATATCTTATTTTCCTTTGCATATCTTATCATGTCTTTGTCACAGGCGTTAAGACACTGATATTTCAAAGCGTCGTTCCGCAGAAGACTCCATTGGCGGCGGCAATAGTGGAAACTGCTGTTGTTGCCCTCGCGCGGAAAATCTATCCATTCGGGATGTCCGAACTCGTTGCCCATAAAGGTGAGATAGCCCGTTCCGCCTGCTGCCATTGTTATCAGCCTTGTCATCTTGTGCAGAGCAATGGCGCGGTCTATCGTCGGGTTGTGACAGTCTTTGTTCATATCGGTATACATTGCGGCATCGGCAAACCAGAATATCATTGTCTTGTCGCCCACAAGCGCCTGATCGTGGCTTTCCACATAAGCTATGGTCGGCGCGTTACGGAAGGTCATTTCATGCCATATCCAGCCAAGGTTCCAGTTTTCGTCCCTGACCTCTTTGGCAAGTTTTATCCACATATCGGGCAGACCCATACCAAGGCGGTAATCAAAGCCTATGCCGCCTTCTTCGACCTTATCGCACATACCGGGCATACCCGACATATCTTCGGCAATACATATGGCGTTGGGGTTGATCTCGTGTATAAGCTCGTTTGCAAGCTGAAGATAATTTATGGCTTCTATATCGGTATTCATTGAAAAATACATATCAAGGTTGTTGAAATCGCTGCCAAGGGCATGATCGATATAAAGCATGGAGGTCACGCCGTCAAAGCGGAAACCGTCAAAGTGGTATTCTTCCATCCAGAATTTAAGGTTGCTGAGCAGAAAATGCAATACTTCGGGTTTGTCGTAGTTAAAGCACTTTGTACCCCATGCGGGGTGATCGCCCTTGCCGCCCGAGTGGAAAAACTGATAATCGGTGCCGTCAAACAGGTTTATGCCCTCAAGCGTGTTGCCGACAGCATGTGAATGCACAACGTCAAGCAATACTCTTATACCCATTGAATGAGCCTTGTTTACAAGATATTTCAGCTCGTCGGGCGTACCGAAACGGCTTGATGCGGCATAGAAATTGCTGACCTGATAGCCAAATGAGCCGTAGAAGGGGTGTTCCATTATAGCCATCAGCTGAACGGTGTTATAGCCGCCGTCTTTTATATGCTGCAAAACGGTATCCGCAAAATCCGTATATGTAGCTATCTTGTATTCCTCGGTACACATACCGACATGAGCCTCATAAATTATGGGTTTTTCGTCGCATTTAAAATCTTTGTCAGTCCACGGATAGGGTTCAAGGTCGTCCCATACCTCGCAGCACCAGCTTCCGTTTTGCCAGTCCTGCACGGTGCGGCGGGCATAGAGCGGCAAATGCTGTGTACGCCTGTCGGAGTTTTCGACCACGGTAATTACACGGCTGCCTTTTTGTATCTGTTCGTCGGTGAGTTTTATCTCCCATACGCCGTTTTCAAGCTTGTCCAAAGGGTCATCGAGCCACTGCCAGTTGTTGAAATCGCCCGTCAGATAGAGCTGATCCGCACCGGGCGCCCATTCGCGGTATACCCAGCCTTTTTTTAATTTGTGAAAACCGAAATAATTGTGAGCGTTGGCAAAGTCCAAAAGCGTGCTTTTGCCTTGCAGAAGCTGTGCTTTTTTGCCCTCATAGCGCTCCATGCGCATATTTATATCGCCCTCGTAGGGCTTCAGTTCGGGGTGCTTTTCAATAATTTTGTAGTTCATACAAAGATCTCCTTTCCACAGAAGTCTGTTAAAAATCTATATCTATATTTTACTATTTCGGCGCAAGAAAATCAATCCATATTTTGTTAAAAAAGTATAAAATTTTTTGGGACATTTTTGATAAAAAAACAATTCTGCATACAAAAAACGGCAAAATACGATATTTGTCTGTAAAATCTGCTTATAAACAGATACTGCCGAACATAGGCGGCGATGCCTTGACATTGTTTTTTATAAATAGTAAAATAAGAAAAAAATCAACGGAGATGAGAGAAATGAGCGTAAAAATAATAGACCTTAAAGCAAACGTACTTGACGACAACAATGTGCTTGCGCAAAACACAAGGGAAAGGCTCAAAAAAGAAAAGACCTTTCTGCTGAATCTGATGAGCGCGCCCGGTTCGGGCAAGACGACCACACTGACACAGCTTATAAAGGCGCTTAAAGGCGAGTACAAGATAGGCGTTATGGAAGCCGATATAGATTCCGACGTGGACGCCGTAAGAATAACCGAGGCAGGTGCGGCGGCGGTACAGCTGCATACGGGCGGAATGTGCCACCTTGATGCGGATATGACCGCTCAGGGGCTTGACAGCATAGTTTCGGAGAATTTTGATATAGTTATACTTGAAAATGTAGGCAACCTTGTCTGCCCTGCCGAATTTGATACGGGCGCAGTCAAAAACGCAATGATACTTTCCGTACCGGAAGGCGATGACAAGCCGCTGAAATATCCGCTTATGTTTCAGACCGCCGATGTTGTTGTAATAAACAAAACGGATGTTGCGCCTTATTTTGATTTTGATATGGAAAAGGCAAAAAAGAATATAGAGTCAAGACACCCCGGTATACCCGTAATACCCTTATGCGCAAAAACGGGCGATGGCGTAGACAAACTTGCGGATTGGCTGAAAACAGAAGCGGAAGCTTTCTTCGTGGATTGATATTATAACGGGGCTTTGCCTGTACCCTGCAAAAGAAAGGCATACTTTACAGCACCGGACCTTCAAAATTACCAAAGCCTTTTTGTTCGGCATGACTTGTACTCCTGCCGAACAAAAAATTAAGTTCCCACCGCTTACAAAAGCGTGGGAACTTACCCGTCTATTAAACCATTTTTATCCTCTTATTATAATATAGACCATGTACACGGCATATAATGCTACCATTGACAGACCGCCGACTCTGCCGACACGGTTGTTTGCTTTTGCAAGTATAAAAACATACACATTGAAAGCCAACAGCACAACAAGGTCTATCACAGCAAACCGGTCTGTAACTATAGGTTTTATCGAAGACGAAATACCGAGTACGAACAGTATATTGAATATATTCGAGCCTATGACATTGCCGAGCGCAAGGTCATTTTCGCCCTTATGCGACGCTACGATGCTTGTTACCAGTTCCGGCAGACTTGTACCCATGGCAACTATCGTAAGGCCTATGAGAGTCTGGCTCAGACCGAACATGGCGGCTATATCCGAGGCGCTGTCTACAACAAGGTCGCCGCCTACTTTGATACCTACAATGCCGATTATTATAAGCAAAATGCTTTTCCACATGGGCATGACCTTATAGTCCTCGTCATCGGTGTTTGCCATAGTTTTTCGCTCTTCAAGGGTCATAACGATAAGTATTGCCATATATGCAACAAAAATCACAAGAAATGTGAAACCATTGTAATGTGAAAGAACGTTTTCGTCGGCACCGAAAAGTATGGTATCGAGTATAGCGCCAAGCATAAGCACCGACGCACCGAACGAAAACGGGAAATCCCTTTTCATAAGCGATTTGTTGACGCCCACGGGGTGTATTGCCGAGCAGATGCCGACAACTACCATAAGATTAAAAATGTTTGAACCTATTACATTGCTGACCGCAATTGCGTTAACGCCCTTTATTGCCGATGTTACCGAAACCGCCGTTTCGGGCAGGCTTGTACCCATGGCGACGACCGTCAAGCCGATTATGACGCTCGGCACCCTCAGTATTTTTGCGACCGACGAACTGCCGTCCACAAAAAAATCCGCGCCCTTCACAAGGCATACAAAACCGACTACGAGCCAAAGATAAACCAAAATATTTTCCATTTCTTATCCTCCTCTCATGATACGTACAAAAAAAGCAAAGCCTTTATTGCACCAAAAAACATAGGTTTTACAGCACAATAAAAGTTTTGCTTATTATTTACACACCGGACCCGTCAAGGTCGTACTGACGATGATGTATACGGAACACAAAAGCGCCCCGCAAGCTACTTCCTTTTATTTACAAACTATATTTTATAACATAAACCCGATTTTGTCAATGTATATTTTTTATAAATTTAATTGTTTAAATTGTATATTTCAAGGAGGTCGATGGTTATGTGGTATTGCCGCAGACAATTTATTTCAAATGCGCTTTTGCTGATAGGCGCAGGCTGCCTTGCGGGTGCTGTGCTTACGTTCTGGCGGGCTGTTTTGTTGGGTGTGGTGCTTATTGTGCTTGCGCTTGTGATAGGCAGCAAAGATTAAAATAATTTTATATAAATCGTAATAAAATTTATATAAAACACTTGACAAGTTTTAAAACTTGTGCTATCATATATCTAAACCGAACGAAAAGAGGTGCTTACAAAATGACAAAGTCAGTTTACAGCATTGTCCTCAGCGACGATGTTGTTGCCGCCATTGACGAAATGGCTTACCGTCTGGGTACTAACCGTTCGGGGCTTATAAACAGCATACTTGCCGAAAAAGTATCTTATGTAACGCCCGAACAGCGCATAAAGCACATAATTGACATGGTGCTTGACAATATAGACGGCAGCATGACTTTTCGTATGCTGCCAAACAGCACCAACCTTGCGTTAAAAAGCACTTTCAGATACAAATACAATCCCACGGTCAAATACGCTGTCACCTTTGACCCCAAGGGCGAAACGCTCGGCGAACTTAAAGTCAACCTGCGCACGCAAAACGCCGTTTTGCTTGACGAACTCGACAGTTTTCTGAACCTGTTTGTCGGGTGGGAAAAAGCCTACCTTGCCGATAAACTGCCTACGGTCGTCGGCTATCGCATAGAGCCGGGGCGTTTTGTACGACGGCTTGCCTTGGCAGAGAACATAAAGACCGACGACGACGCGGCGAAGGCTGTCTGGGATTATATAAACGTATTTGACCGTGTAATGAAAAGATATTTCTACAATAACGGGGATATCGACGCTTCCGTTTATCTGGACGAGATAGGCAAAAGCAAATATCTGATATAGCGGCTGCACGGCAAAAGTTATATTTTTTACTTGGGAGATGATATTATGAATACACAGAAATACACACAAAAATCCATAGAGGCTATACAGCTTGCGCAGAATATCTGTATCGACAACAGCAATCCTGCCGTAACGAGCGAACACCTGTTTCTTGCGCTTTTAACGCAGGAGGGCGGCATTACCGCCGATATATTGAAAAGAATGGGGCTTGACGTAAACCGCCTTATCCGCCATGCAAAAAAACTTGTCGAGGAGATGCCGACAGTCAGCAGCACAGCCAACATCTATCTTTCAAACGACGCTTCAGGCGTGCTTAACAAAGCCGAAACGCAGGCAAAAAATATGGGTGACGAATATACGAGCGTTGAACATATAATGCTTTCTTTGCTGGATAATCCTACGCCAAAGCTGAAAGAGCTTTTCAGACAATTCAATATCAAAAAAGAGAATTTTCTGCGCACGCTCAAAGAATTGCGCGGCAATATACGCGTGACGACCGACCACCCCGAAAACACCTATGACGTACTCAACAAATACGGTCAGGACCTTGTAGAGCTTGGCGAAAAAGGCAAACTTGACCCCGTTATCGGCAGAGATACCGAAATAAGGAACGTTATAAGGATACTTTGCCGAAAGACCAAAAACAACCCCGTACTCATCGGCGAACCGGGCGTCGGCAAAACAGCCATAGCCGAGGGGCTTGCCCTGCGCATCGTCAAAGGCGACGTACCCGACAATATCAAAAACAGAAGAATATTTTCGCTGGATATGGGTGCGCTCATAGCCGGTGCAAAATATCAGGGCGAATTTGAGGAACGCCTCAAAGCCGTTTTGCAGGAGATAAAAAAGAGTGAAGGCAAGATAATACTGTTTATAGACGAGCTGCACACCATTGTCGGCGCAGGCAAAACAAGTGGCGCCATGGATGCGGGCAATCTGCTCAAACCTATGCTTGCGCGCGGAGAACTGCATTGCATAGGCGCCACAACTCTTAACGAATACCGCAAATATATAGAAAAAGACGCTGCTCTTGAAAGGCGTTTCCAGCCCGTTATGGTGAGCGAACCGACAGTCGAAGACACAATATCCATATTAAGGGGCATAAAAGACCGCTATGAAGTCTTTCACGGTGTAAAGATACAAGATCAGGCGCTTATCGCAGCCGCCGTGCTTTCAAACCGCTATATAAGCGACAGATTTTTGCCCGATAAGGCGATAGACCTTGTGGACGAGGCTTGCGCAACGATAAGGACGGAAATGGATTCAATGCCCCAGGAGCTGGACGAAATATCCAGAAAGATAATGCAGTATGAAATAGAAGAAACAGCCCTTAAAAAAGAGGATGACAAACTTTCGGCGGAACAGCTTGACCGTGTGCGCAAAGAGCTTGCGGAACTGCGTGACAAATTTACCGCGCTGAAAGCCAAATGGGAGGACGAAAAGAACTCTATCGAGCATATACGCAAACTGCGCAAGGATATAGAGAACATAAACAAAAAGA
>CANRCU010000050.1 GCA_947629215.1 uncultured Clostridia bacterium | reverse complement strand
GGAGGGCTTTTTGGTGTTGTCATAAATGAGAATGTTACAATAATTTTAAAAATTCGCCTTTTATTTGACATAAGCCGCTGTTGCTTATATAATAAAGGTTGATAGATGTTTTGAAACAGGGGCAGAAGGTTATGAAAAAAGTTTTGATGATCGCCAATCAGTTTCCGCCCATGGGCGGCAGCGGCGTACAGCGCAGCGTTAAATTTGTGAAACATCTGCGGGCTTTCGGCTACGAACCCGTTGTTTTTACGCGCGAAGTCGGCAATATGCTGCTGTGTGACGACAGCTTGTTGAAAGATGTGCCGAAAGGCGTTAAAGTATACCGCACCAAACCTTGGGAATGTACCGAGTTTTCGGGCATTATGCGCATACCCGGCAAAGTGTTGGGCAAAATCATGATACCCGACAGCGCCGCTTTATGGGCAAAAGCCGCACGGAAAAAAGTTATAGATATAATAAAGAACGAGGATATAGGCATAATATATACAACGTCCGCGCCGTACAGCGATCATTTGCTTGGCAGATATATAAAACGCAAAATGCCCGATATAAAGTGGGTGGCGGATTTTCGCGACGAGTGGACAAACAACCCGTATATCCTTGATTCGCCCTACAACCCTATCAGAACCAAAATAGAAAAGGATATGGAACGCTCCGTCCTGCTTGAAGCGGATATGCTTATAACCAACACGCCTGTTATGCGCAGTAATTTTATCAAAAACAACGGCATAAAGGGCGATAATTTCTTTGTTATACCAAACGGCTACGATAAAGAGGATTTTGAAGGGCTGGATACCGAAAGCCCGAACAATAAAAAATTTACGATGGTATATACGGGCGCGCTTTACGGCAGAAGAAAGCCCGACACCTTGTTTGAGGCTTTGCGGGAATTGAAAGACGAAGGCAAACTTGCGCCCGAAAGTTTCACGGTAAAGCTGATAGGCAATTATTACAAAGATAAGCTGCAAGCGCAGATAGACGGTTACGGATTGACAAAAGAGTTTGAAATAGTCGGTTATCTGCCGCATATAGAGTGCATAAAACAACAGCTTGCCGCCGACGCGCTCGTGCTGCTTGAAGGCACGGGCAGGGGTTCGGAAGCATTTTACACGGGCAAGATATTTGAATATATGAATACGGGGCGTCCCGTGCTTGCCGTTTTGCCCGAAAACGGCGCAGCCGCAGACCTTGTAAGGAAAAGCGGCATAGGCATTGTCGCCCATACCGACACGGTCAGCCGGATAAAGGCTGCTGTCCTTGATTATTATAACAGATGGCAGGAAGGCTGCCTGACTTTTGAACCAAACAGAAGCGTTATAGAAAGTTTTGAAAGAAAAGCGCTGACCGCCGAGCTGGCAAAGATATTTGACAGGCTTTGAAAGCGGCGCGGAGGTGAAACAGGTGAAAATACTTCATTTTATCAGCGGCGGTGATACGGGCGGCGCAAAGACCCATGTTCTCTCGCTGCTGAAAAGTTTAAGACAAAAGAATATAGATGCGCGGCTGCTTTGTATTATGGAAGGTATTTTCACAAAAGAGGCAAGGGAGCTTGGTATACCCATAACCGTGATACCGCAGGAAAAACGCTGGGATATTTCGGTCATAGGCAAGATAAAGCGGTTCATTGCCGAAAGCGGCTGCGATATGGTGCATTGTCACGGCGCACGTGCCAATTATATAGCGCTGTTTATAATGAAATCGCTTAAAGTGCCGATGGCTACGACGCTGCACAGCGATTATAAACTCGATTTTGCGGGCAACGCCCGTAAAAATATGATATATACCCCGATAAACGCTTTTGCGCTGAGGCGGTTCAAGCATATTTTTACCGTGACCGAGGCTTTCAGACAAATGCTTATAGACCGTGGTTTCAAGGCGGAACGTCTGAATGTGATATATAACGGCTGCGATTTTTCAAAAGATGTTTCAAGACCGACAAGGTCGGAATTTTTAAGGCATTTTTCGCTGAAAGACGATAATACGGTATATGTCGGCATTGCCGCAAGGTTTTACGAAGTAAAGGGCGTAAATGTGTTTTTGCAGGGCGCAAAGGTGTTTTTTGACGAAGAGCCGAACGCAGGTGTAGAGTTTCTTGTACTGGGTACGGGAGAGCTGGAGGCGGAGTATAAAAAATACGTCGCGGACAACGGGCTTGATAAAGTGCATTTTTTGGGACATATCTCGGACGAAATGCTTATGCACGGGTTTTATAACGCAATAGACGTAAACTGCCTGACCTCTTATTCGGAGAGTTTCCCATATGCGCTGCTTGAAGGCGCAAGGGCGGGCAAAGCGACGGTCGCGACTGCGGTAGGCGGTATACCCGAAATGATAACGGACGGCGTTGACGGCTGCCTTATCTCCTCGGGCGACTATAAGGCGTTTGCGGCGGTCATAAAGCTGTTTGCCGAAAACAAACAAATACGCGAAAAATACGGCGAGGCATTCCGCGAAAAGGCAAAAAAATGCTTTTCGCTCGAAAGCATGGCCGAAACACATATAAATATATACAAAAAAATTATTAAGGAGTATACAAATGAAAATCAAATTTCTTGACAGCAAAGGCAGACTTTTCGGTAAAATAAATATAGTGGACCTTGTGGTCGTGGTAATAATAATCGCCGTCGCAGGCGCCGTTATCTACAAGAGAACGTCAAGCGATGTTAACACCGAGGGCATAGGCGCAAATGCGCCCGACGAATACTGTTATGTAACGCTATATCTGAATCAGATGCTGCCCGAAATGAGCAAAAGTATCGCCATAGGCGATCGCTTGGTCGCAAACGGCAAGTATACCGATGCGGAAATAGTCGCTGTGCATGAGCAGCCCGCCGCATATGTGGGTTACGATTACACGGGCAAGACCGTGCTTACGCAGCACCCGCTCTGGAAAGACGTTACCGTTATTATAAAAGAAAAGATAAACCCCAACCCCGTACCGCTTAAAATGGGCGAACAGGAAATACGCGTGGGCAATTCATACATTCTTAAAACACAGCGTGTAGAGAGTGTTGCAAGGGTAAAACGCATTGAGTTTGAGAGCGAGCTTTCGGCAGATACCATAAATAAATTCGGCAACGGTATCATACCCGATGATTATGTTATACCGCTTGGCGCAGCGGGCGGCTTTGTCGAATCCGATGTGGTAAACGAACCCGAAACAGAGGAATAATTTATGAATATACTAAAAAGCAGCGTTTTTGTGCGGCTTGTTATCCTTATCGCGCGGGCGTATAGGCGCAGCGCATTTGCAGCCGTATTGAAACGCATCGGCATTATATGCAAAAACAGCCTGATATACAGGTTTATAAGAAAATATTTCAGAAAAAGATGCCTGCTTGAATACAGCTTTGTGTTCAGATGCGCCGAACGCCTTGAAAGGGTAGTGAACAGGTTTATGCGCGCTGTCGGCAAACGGCTGAACAGGATATTCCGCGGCAGTATTTTTGTAAGAAGCATACGCAGCTTTTCAAAATACGGCTTTGGCGTTATGGCTGTTGTGATAGCCTTCCTTGGCGTGGTTATAGGCGCTTTGCTTTGTGTTCTGCTTGGGGGCAGTCTGCCGGCGGATATTGTCATCGTTGTCGGCGCTATCGCTTTTGTGGCGGCTTGCGGGGCTGTTCTGCACGACTATACAAGGGGGCTGTATATACTTTCCGCATATGCGGTCGTTGACTGGCTGCTCAGGACTTGCGCTCCGGGGCTTGCGGGCATGTGGGACGAGGCGTTCTTCCTTGGCCTGGTATGCCTTTGCCTTTGGAAATGGGCGGTATTCAACAGGGATCGCAGAGGCGTTGTCTATTCGCCTATGGATATACCGATAATTGCCTTTATGGCGGTCATGGTATTTGTGTTTTTTGTCAATTCGCCCGACCCCAAGATAAGTTTGGAGGGTCTGCGCGTTGTTATACAATATGTGCTTTGGTACTTTGTTGTTATAAGGCTTGTGAAAGACGGCGACAAGGCGGTTTCGGTATCCAAATTTTTTGCCGTGGTCGTAGGTATAATGGCGCTGCACGGTATTTTCCAGTTCGTTATCGGCGTTGAGATGCCTGCGGGCTGGGTCGATCAAAACGAAGCGGGCGTCAGGACACGTGTGTTCTCCATATTGACAAGCCCGAATATATTCGGCTCTCTGCTTACGCTTGCTGCGCCTATCTCCCTGGGCATAGCTTTCGGAGAGGACAATACAAAAGGCAGGCTGTTTTACGGCTGTATCGCTCTTGCAATGCTGGCAAGCCTTGTGTTCACATTCTCGCGCGGAGCATGGATGGGTCTTGCGGCTGCCTTTGCCGTATATGTGCTTATAAAAGACAAACGTCTGCTGCTGCCGGGTATTATTGCGGCGCTGCTTGTGGTGCTGCTTGTGCCGAGCGTCGGCAACAGAATAACCTATATGCTAAGCTCCGAATATATAGAATCAAGTCTTAGGGGCGGCAGGCTCATAAGGTGGATAATGGGATTGCAAGTGCTGGATATGTTCCCCGTTTTCGGCGTCGGTCTTGGTCATTTCGGCGGCGCTGTGGCAATGAATCACAGTTTGCAGACTATGATAGGGAACAAGTACGAAGACACTTTCTATATGGATAACAATTACCTTAAAATTGCTGTGGAAACAGGCATTGTCGGCCTTGTTGCCATGATAATGCTGATGTACTGCGTTATAATAAACAGCCTGCGCACTGTCGCAAAAATAAACGACAAGCGGCTCAAAGAGCTTACAACGGGCATAACGGCAGGTCTGACGGGCATTATCGTGCATAACTGCGTTGAAAACGTCTTTGAAGTGCCTTTGATGTGTACGGTGTTCTGGCTGTTTGTCGGCGTTATAATGGCTGTGTGGTATCACGACCGCAAAGACCGTATCCGCAGCGTAAAAATACAAAAACAATAATAATATCAAGAGGAAACTATGGCTAAAACGATAAAGCTTTTGATAGCGGGTTATCACGGTTTCGGGAACTGCGGCGACGAGGCTATTTTGCAGGCAATGGTCACAAATATACGCGCTCTGCCGGCGGAACTTGAAATAACCGCGCTTTCCAACAAACCAGAATTTACCAAAACCGAATATAAGGTCAATTCCGTGCAGAGGTTCAGCATCTTTGCCGTGCTTGGTGCGATATTCAAAAGCGATATTGTTCTGAGCGGCGGCGGAACGCTTTTGCAGGACGGCACGAGTACGCGTTCGCTCATATATTACCTTACCATTATAAAGGCGGCGAAACTGTTCCGCAAAAAGGTCATGGTCTATGCAAACGGCATAGGTCCGGTCAGCGGCAAACGCAACAGAAAGCTTGTAAAAGCCGTGCTTAAAAGCGTTGATGTCATAACCTTGCGCGAAAAGCTCTCCGAGGCGGACCTGCGCAGCATAGGCGTTGACCGCCCCGATATAGAGGTCACGGCAGACCCTGCGTTCACGCTCTGTTCGGTCAGCGAGGAACGCGCAAAACAGATACTTGCGGACGAAGGCGTTCCCGTCGGCAAACAAATGGTCGGCGTGTCGGTGAGAGAGTGGAGCAAGGCAAAATACGGCGAGGACTATGTGAAAAAACTTGCTGCTGCCTGTGACGAATTATCCAAACAGGGCAAGACGATAGTGCTTTTGCCTATGGAATATCCGCGCGATCTCGGCATTTCGCAAAGGCTGGTCGAAAGTATGAGCCAAAAGGCGTATATGCTGAAAAAACGCTATACCCCTTCGGAAATACTGGGTCTTGTCGGCTGCTTCGATCTGATGATAAGTATGCGTTTGCATACGCTTATTTTTGCGGCTGTTAAAAATGTGCCGATGCTTGGCGTTATCTACGACCCCAAGGTGGAATATTATCTGAAAGAGCTTGAAATGCCCGAAGCGGGCGATGTGCGTACAAAACGCCTTAACAGCGCGGAAATAACCGCCAAAGCGAAAGACGTTTTTGACAATATGCAGGCATATAAAGACATACTGAAGAAAAATGCAGGTCTTATGTGTGAAAAAGCAAGGGAAAACGACAGGCTTTTGCTTGAATTGATAAAAAAAGTATGACAGCTTGAAACTGGCAGAAAAGGAGTATGGATATGAAAAGAAAATTTTTGGTCGGTCTTGAAGTTTTTGCAGCCACGGCGATAGCTTTTGCGGCTGTTACCGCTTTTGGCGCTGCGGGTACGGAGGAAGACCCGCTTGTGTCCAAAAGTTATGTTGACGATAAAATAAATCAGGTCTTGGAGATAGTAAACGGCGGTTCGGTCAGCCTTGACGGTACCGTTCCCGCTGTGGGCGGCGCAAGCTATGAGCCTGTTTATGCAAGTGTGGGCGACGTTGTCCTTGGCGGGGAGGGTACGGAGCTGATACTGCGTTCGGGCAAAGGCAATATCTATATAACGGGCGTTGACGGCATTGTGGATGCTACCACGGGTCAGAACCTTGTCAACGGACACGAGGCTGCGAAAGACCATATCATGATAGTGCCGCGCGGTGACGGCCGCGGCGTTAAAGTGACCGAGGCTGCCTGGTTTCTTATCAAAGGCGAGTATACAATACAAAAGTAAGGCGGAGTATTATGAGTGGCATTTGTAATATACTTGGGGTCCCGTTCAATAATATGACCCCGATAGAAACGGTAGAGCTGTTGAATGTTTATCTTAACGGAGATACAAAGGTGGCGGTTTATACGCCCAACCCCGAAATGGTAATGGCGGCGCGCAAAGATCCGGAGTTTATGGAAGTGCTGAATAACTCTGCGGTCAATCTGCCCGACGGCATAGGCATTGTCTATGCGTCACGCTTTACCGAAAACGTTATAGAAGAACGTGTTCCGGGCTGCGATACCATACTTGCGCTTTTTGATAAGATAAAGGGCAGCAAAAAGACCGTTTATTTCTTTGGCAGCGCTCCCGGTGTGGCTGAACAGGCTAAAGCCGAGATGGAAAAAAAGTTCAAGGGGCTTAATGTGGTCGGCACTGCCGACGGCTATTTTGACGAGAACCGCGAACGTGAGATAATAGACGAGATAAACACGCTCAAACCAGATCTTTTGCTTGTGGGCATAGGCTTTCCCAAACAGGAAAAGTGGATAGCAAAGCATTTGCCGGAGCTTGATGTAAAAGTTGCTGTCGGTGTCGGCGGCAGTCTTGACGTATTCAGCGGGACGGTAAAGCGTGCGCCCAAAATATTTATTAAGCTGGGGTTGGAGTGGTTTTACAGACTGCTTACACAGCCGTCAAGAATAGGGCGTATGATGCAGCTGCCGTTGTTTATGCTGGCGGTCGTCGGCGATAAGTGTAAAAAGGCGGACAAACCCCAAAAACCGAAAAAAACCGTTAAAATAAAAAATTATACGGTCAAGATAAAGAGAAAAAAACATCAGGATAAAACCGCACATGAGGAGAATAAAGACGAAGAATGAGCGGAGAATATCTTGGTTCAAAACTTGGAAAAGGGCGGATAAACGCCCGTCAATAAATTTGAAAATATTGAGTAAGCCCCGCTTCTTGGGCGGTGGGTTCTTACTTTCCGTCCCGGATCTTTAATCCGGGGCGTTTTTTTGTTTTTGGGGCAAAACCCCGTTATAATATGTCATAAACAGTTAATTTGACAGCGCGAACGACCTGTCGCAAAAAAGATAAATATGCTAAAATAATAATAGGATCAGTCGGAGGTCATATTATGCATAAAAAGAATCTCTTTATTTTAATATTCTGCATTTTTTGTGTAATGTCGTCTTATTGCGTATACGGCGAAGAAACAACAAATACCGATGCAGCCGAAACGTCGGTACAGACGGTCAGCATTGAAGAGAGCTTTGATATATATTCGGGCTTATACAATGAAAAACTTGCCGACGGTTCGGAATTTTATTCTTCTGTACCAAACGGCGTCGTTGTCAGCGATGCCGTATATTTTGATGTTCCGACCGGGCTGATAGATGTTGATGCCGAGCTTGACGGCAAAAAGATAGGCTTTAACAACAAAACTCTTTATACCGAAAAAGGGTACTATATACTGAAATTTTCGTCCGCAACGGTCAATAACGGCAATGTTGCGGGGGTGTTCACCTTCAGGATAGGCGATAGACCGCAGGGTACAAAATACTCGCTCGGTTATAAATACCCCGCTTTTAAATGCACCGCCGAAATAACCGCGGACGAAAGCGGTATGTACACCTATCGCCTGCCGAACTGTAAGGCGTTTATGACAAATATCCCGGCGTACGGCGCAAATACAGAAACGGCAAAATTCATAATACCGCGAAATATGGGTTATTCTTTCACAAAAGACGGCAGGGCGCTTTCGCTTGTCAATAACCGTGTCTATGACGAACCGGGCAGTTACAGGCTCAAAGTTTTCGGTTCGAGCAATGCCGTTTCGGGCGGATATGAGGCATATTACGAAACAACGCTTGATTTTACGGTCGGTTCTTCAGAGGAAGAAAGCTATATACCGGATGTTAGCGGCGTTCTTGACACTGCGGCGTCATATATCCCGTCGCTGCCGGACATAAATATACCTTCTCGTGCAGATACAGCCGAAACACCGCAGTATACACCCGAGGGACCCCAAGAAGAGCTTATATTTGAAGATGAAGAAGAAGTCATAAACGACACACTTATAGAAACTTATTTTGAAAACGCCGTTCTCTATGCCGAGACCTTCAGCTCGGGGAACGCTTTTTATACAAACACGCCGAACGACGGTATCGTGGGCGGTAATGTGTATATAGATATACCGTCCGATATGACCGTTGAAATGACGAAAGACGGTATCCCGACACCGTTTGAAAATAAAACTTACATAAACGACGAGGGCAGCTATAACCTTGTGGTGACCGTGGAAAGCGGCACAAACGTTCTGAGCGCAAGATATTCGTTCAGGATACAGTACGGTACGGATATGCCCCAAAGTGTGGATAACGGCGAAGAAAACACCGACAATACGGCAGAATATGCCGCATATGACGAAGATATAGTATACGATGTCGAGAACAGATATGACAGCAACAAAATGATGTATGTGTTTGACGGCGGTGAAACGTCTTTTTATCTGAGCGTTCCCGACGGTATGATAACAAACGAAGATGTCAAAGCCGAAGTTCCCGAGGACGTGGATGTCGTTTTGAAAAAAGACGGCGAAGAGATACCTTTTACCGATAATATAAGCGGTGACGGGCATTATGATATTTCCGTCGGCGGTAATGAGGTGTCGTTTGATATAGTCGGTTACAGCACAAATCGCTTTGACAGTTTTGTTGCGCCCGAAGGCTATATAATAGCGGCGTCGGAATATGACGATATGGGGTTTTACGATAAGTCCTCCGACGAATATTTAAACGGCGTTGAAATGTATAAAAACAGCGTGTCGCTGCTTATGCGCAGCATGCCACTTGACGGCGAATACAGCTTTATGCTTGAATCCTACGGCGACAGGAGTCTGCCTGCCGTTTCGATAACGTTCGTATCCGACAGGACAGCGCCCGAAGTTGTTTTTGACGGGCTTGACGAATATATGTCGGCAACGGGCGAAAGCGTTACCGTTATTTGCGACGACCCCGAAGCTGTGCTTACTTTGGGCGAAGAAACACTTACTCTTACCGACGGCAAAGCGGAAATAACTGGCAGCGGCGAATATGAACTGACCGTCTGCGACCGCGCGGGCAACAAAAGCGAATACACCTTTAATATAGGCGGCGAGCAAAGCCCGACCAAACCGCAAATACCCAAATGGCTCAAGACGGTCGTAAATATATTTCTGGCGATAATGTTCTGTGTTTGCATATGGCAGATAATCAAACCGAAACTTTTCGGCAAAAAGAAGAAAAAAAATACCGAAGCCGACAACGGCGAGAGCGTCTGGGGCAATATCTATAACGAAAACAGCGGAGAGAAAAACGACGGTTGGGAAAATAACGGCGACGGTGAAGAAACCGACGATTGGGAAAGAGAAGAACAGGACGATTGGGAAACCGACGACTGGGAAGATAGCTGAGGTATATTATGTTGAAAAAATTATTGTTTGACAATGTATATATTTCTCTTTTCGGTTATGTGACAGTATACGTATTTTATTATTTTATCTTTACGGTGCTGTTTTCCCCCTATGGTCTGAGCATTGCAGCAACAACGGCGATTGCGCTTGCTTTTGCAATAAATTTTGTAAGGAAAAAAGAAAAAAAAAGAGGGCTTGGTTTTAAAGAGGCTCTTGGTGTGTCCCTGCCGCAAGCGGATAAAAAAACACTGCTTGAACTTGCGTTTATGGGCGTGGGGCTTAATTTCACAATAAGCGGCATAATCAATCTGTTGCCCGAAAGGCTGACAAAAAATTATGCCGCAAGTTACGACCTGCTGCTTGGCGGCAATGTCTTTATGACGCTTTTTGTTATGGCTTTTGTGACACCTTTGCTTGAAGAAATATTTTTTAGGGGCATTTTTCAAAGGAAACTCAGCGAAAGATACGGCGCATTAAAGGGTCTTACAGCGGCTGCCGTTATATTCGGGCTGATGCATTTTGATGTGGTCTGGAGTATATATGCGGCGGTCATCGGCTTTTTTATGGGCTGCCTTTATTTATATTATGACAGTGTTCTGCCGTCGGCGGCGGTACACAGTGTGTTTAACTTTGTATCTTGTGTTTTTGTGTTCCTGTCGGGCTATAAAAAATTTTACAGCCTTGTGCTGGGTACAAAACTTTTTGATATAGTCATACTTGTGCTGGGCATAGGCATTATTTATTATGTTGTTGACAGAACATGGCTGAAAACTTTTTTTGATATGAACAAAACCAAAGTAGACTCGGAGGCGGAGAATGAATAAAATAACTGCTTTAATTTTAAGTATGATGATATGTCTTTCGTCTGCTGTGCCGGCTTTTGCGGATATACAGCCGAATACGGGCGCACCCGACGAAAAATACGACTCTGCGCTCGGCAGATATACCGAAACTTTTGCAGGCGGCAGACAGTTTCTTTCGACCGTGCCGAACAACGGCAAGACCTATGATGCGGTATACCTTGATATGCCGAGCGAAACCGACATAAAATTAAAATGTGACGGTAAGCTTGTGTTTTTTGACGATAGCGAGCCGATATATGTGCCGGGCTATTATACCGTTGAGATAAATGCCCCCGATGTTATGAGCGGCGAAAATACCGTGACCCTTTTTGTTTTCAGAATTATGGGTACACCTGCTGCATCGGTATATAACAGTACATATAACTGCCCCGAGGCAC
>CANRCU010000049.1 GCA_947629215.1 uncultured Clostridia bacterium | reverse complement strand
CCACCGCCTCCGGACGCAGCCCTATAAAGTTCATATACTCAACTTCATATCGGTCATTTTCACCGCCGAAAGCTCTTATTGCCTTATCGGTGATACGGTATTTGGGGTTGACGCACTCCACCTCGGGTATGGCTTCAATGGTTTCGATAACACTGTCGTTAAGTTTCGGCTCGTCACGGTTTTTTGAAACCTCTATAACGGTAAGATCGCCCATTTGAGAGAGCATGTTTTCTTGCGATATTTTCATTGCTATACCGAAGGAGATCATTATGACCACCGAACAACAGCCGACTATGACCCCAAGTATCGTAAGCAGCGTGCGTGACTTATGCCTTAAAAGATTGTTTATGCATATGCCGATAAGATCTTTTGATCTCATATTCATGCCTCCCAATCTATTTTTACGGTGTCTTTTGCTTTCCTGCGTTTTTTGATAAGCTTGATGATTATTATAAGCACTATCAGCGCTGCCACGCCTATACCTACACCTATAAGTATTTTTTTGCCTATGCCGCTGCCGCCTTCCTCATCGGTCATCTCTTCGCCGTAATCCTCAAAACCGAAACCCTCGTCCGACATTTCCTCTGCCTGTATAACGCATGGAAATTCAAGGGTCTTAGGCTCCATGTTCGCATCTTCATAAGACACCTTTACCGTAAACTCAAATTCACCCGGCATATCGGGTACAACAACAAAATTGATAGCGCCGCTCTTGCCCGATTCAAAATTACCTAAATTCTGTACCGAAGTAAGCGCCGTAACATCGCCCTCCAGCTCGGCTTTTACATTTGAAAGCTGACCCTTGCCCTTGTTCACATAATTAAGTGTGACAGTCTGCTCCTGCCCTACAGTGGCGGGCGCAATGGGTTCAAGCGTTATTTCAAGTTTGTCGGGCTTGTAAACAGGCACCGAAATATTCTGCTCGGAAGTCACCTGACAGCGTTCCTTGTTGTCGATATACTCGTATTTGAACTGAAGTCTTATCTGCACCGAATTACTCTCGGCATTGGGCAGCACCTGCATAGGTATTTTGCAGCTGTTTTTGCCAAGCGCAGCCATTTGTTCGTAATAATATGTATTCGAAGCCGAAGTTATGGTCACACCATCACCCGTTTCAACGGTAAGGACGATGTTTTCAAGCGGAATATCCCTGCTTGTGTTGCCGAAAACGACATTCAGCTCAAAGTGTGCGCCGTTTGCGACCGGAACACCGCCGTAGCTGTAAGAATCCGTTATGATGTTTGGGGTGGTCTTTTTTAATTTTGTTTCTTCTTCATCTTCCTTGTCGGGAACGGTCGGGATAACAAGCTTTACGCTCTCACTGCCCTTTTCGACGGTCTTTCCGTTATCGTAATTATATTTAAGCTCTCCCGTCACGGTCTGAGCCGTACCCGAGAGTTTATCCGTCGTTCTTGCTTTGATAACTATTTTTTTGCTTTCGCCCGCCTTTACCGTCCCGATATTTGTGCTTGAGGTCCGATCCGTTATTATCAGCCCGTCGCCCGATTCAAGAGTCAGGACCGCATTTTCTATCTTGTTTTTGCCGATATTTTCTATATAGACTGCTGTCGAAAACGAAGTACCGCTCTTTACGGGCGCAGGCACATCATTTGGAACAATTCTGAGTATCGGTTCCGTACCCTCCTCCGTATTCGGTTTGGTGGGTACTATAAGTTTTGCATTATCCGTTGCCTGCGCTGTTTCGCTGCCGTTTTTGTAATTGTATTTAAGCTCGGCATTGATCTCCTGCGTGGGCAGGGTAAGCTGTTTTTTTGTTTTTAATTTCAGTTCCAACTTTATTTCGTCATTCGGCGCAAGTTTATTCAAAGTTTTTGATGTATTGTCCTCCATAAACAGAAGTTCTTCCGACGCCGTAAACGAGATGAGCGGAGATGTTATTTCGGTCTCGCCCACATTTTTTATCGTTATCGGCAGCACAAATTCTTCATCCGCATTCAGCGGACCAGACAGCTTGCCCCTTAATATCTGTATTATGGGTGCAGAGGTAGAACGGCTGGATTCCATAGGCACAAGTATTTTTTCGGAATAACTGCCCGTCTGGTTCGTGCCGTAGTTGTAGTTAAGAATTACATCTATATCTTCCGAAAAAGACTCCACAAAGTTTTCGCTCTTTAATTTCAATGTAAATTTTGCGCTGCCGCCGGGTTTTATATCGGGCAGCTTGATATTGCCGACCGCCTCTCTTGACGCAATGGAGGACGGCAGCGAAACAGTCATATAAGGCTTTGTTATTTTGACTTTGCCCCTGTTTTTGACAATAAGCATAAGGTCAAAATCGCTGTTCGGCTTTATCGGCTTGCTTATATCGCCCCTTGTTATCTCAACATAGGGTATGTAGTCTTCTGTTTGTTCTGGGGTCGATTCCTCAGTTTCGCTGCACTCGCTTATTTTTGCCGTTATAAGCTCGGAAGTGAGTTTAAGGGCGGTATATCTTATTTTGAATGTGATAGCATTGCCCGTACCCGAATATACGGCATCTTTGAAATTCAGCGTATATTCGAGCGCAGAATCCCCGTCGGAATCTATAACAACGCTGTCCGGCTCTATACTGCCGAAACTGCCGTCCACACTCAAAACATCGATGCCGTCGGCTGTGACTTCGCTTGTCTTTATCTGCTTATCCTTTATTTTTATGGCTATATTTACACTGTCGCCTGTCTGCACACGGCTCATATCCATATTTACGCTGTCTTTGACCGTGTAATCGTCAATTTCGGGGGCGCAGCCTTCAGCCGCCAAAATTGGCACATAAGGCAGCATCATCATTATACACATCAAAAAAACCGCAGCTTTTCTTATCATTTTCGATCCTTCCTCCTATCATCGATTATTTTTCCGTCCGCAAGGGTAATTATCCTTGTGGCATATTCCGCAAGGTCGGGTTCGTGCGTTACAAGTATTATCGTCCGCTCGTATTTTTCCGCAAAACCCTTTATCATTTTCATCACTTCGCCCGTAGTCTTTGTATCAAGGTTGCCCGTAGGCTCGTCCGCAAAAATTATCTTAGGCTTTGTTATAAAAGCCCGCGCAATGCCTACCCTCTGCTGCTGACCGCCCGACATTTCCTTCGGGTAATGTCTGAGCCTGTGCCCAAGCCCGACCGTTTCAAGCAGCGAACACGCCCTTGCGACCGCCTCTTTTTTGCGCATACCTTTGAACATAAGCGGCAAAGCGGTATTTTCCGCAGCGGTCATATTTGCCATAAGATTATAGGATTGAAAAATAAAACCAAGATACCTTTGCCTGAATATCGCAAGGTCTTTTTCGGACAGCCGCGATATGGGTACACCGCCTATGAGTACCTGCCCCGATGTCGGCTTTTCAAGCCCTGCCAACTGGTTGAGCAGCGTGCTTTTGCCCGAACCTGACGCCCCGAATATACAGCATATTTCCGACGGCATTATCTCAAAACTTACGCCGTCAAGCGCAACAACAACTTCGTCGCCGACAGGATATTCTTTTCTCAGATTTTCCACTTTTATGATAGGTTTCATAATTTGACCTTTCGCATTTTTGTTACTTTAAAAATCTAATTTAAATATACAAAAATGTGTGACAAATGTCAATAGATTCTCTTAAACTTAATATTTTTTTAAGTTTTGTTTTGCTGTTTTGTACTCCGATATATAAAAAAGGGCTGTCTTATTAACAGCCCCGTTATCATAATACAATGTGCCTTGTCTGTAAAAATACCTGTGACCATCTTTTATTGATGTTTATGTATGTTAATCGCTCCGACAAGGTTGGTTTCAAAAGCCGTTTAAACCAAAAGCCGTTTTCTTATGTAAATTCTTACATCATCGGGAAGGTCGTAAAAATCTTTGTATTTTTCACTTTTGCGGTTTCCTCGGCTTGTTCCGAGTGAAGCTTTTTTTGTAATGCCGTCTTCTTTCCAAGAAACATCAAAGTAAGTTACATATACAATAGAATCTATACTTTTCGTGCCGGATATATTTAATACAGAAACAGAACCGTCCTTATTTTCGACAACTTGAATGTTAGATGCAGAAAGAGGTATACTATAATTACCTTTGAGTGTTTGGCACAGTTCGTCATAAACCATTTTCGCTACATTATGAGGTAAGTTTCTGACAGAATGAACACGACGTTCTTTCCGGTCTTCGCTAAACAGTTCTTTTTCGTACCATGATATATCTACCTTGTCTATAGAAATATCTGTTATCTTTTTCTCCTTAAAGGATGTTTCTGCCGCTTTAACACTGCTTTCAACATTTCTTTGTACTTTGGATGTTCTTTTATTTGTTCTTTCAAGGTCAACTTGTTTTCCCTCGGCTACCCAGTCGACTTTGCAGTCGAGAGCATATGAAAGACTTCTTAACGGAATGAATAATATGCCGTTATGTTTTTCACAGTAAGCACCGTTGGGGATGTCCTTTGCCGTATCATCAATAATTATTTTATCGGAGTTTTCGTTAAAAATAATTTCTTTCCCGTTGTAATTTATTTTGACGGAACCGTTATTTTTGCCTATAGAAGTGTCTACCCCGTCTATACAAAGGTTTTGTGCCAGAAATTTAACACCGTCAAACGGCAGCATTGATGATTCCGAATCAGGCTGTATATAGCAGACAGTCGAAAAACTTGATTTGCCTTTTTCGCCATTAATACAGTTATCGCCTATTTTTATTTTGGCTTTTACTGTTTCTTCCCAACTGATAGTGTCATAAACCGTTTTTTCATCGTTTTTTAAATTAGGGTTTAGTATTATTGAATCTACATTTTCAAAGGAATCAATACCTTTTATATCTATCGATGTTGCTAAAATATCGGCTTTGTCTATAATTGTAAAATTGTCATAGCAACTGTCAAGATTATTTTCTTTTTCAACAGAAATTTCTGCTTTTATATCGGATGCAAATGTCGGAACCGCATTACAGCCAATAACTGCTATTATGATTACCAATATAGTGTTTGCTGTTTTTTTTATCATAAATATCATCCCTTCTTTTATTATTGAATATAGTTCTTTAGTATCTGACCTGCTAAGTAAAGTCTTGGCAAAAGCCGTGCGGCAGCCAAATTGCGGTATTTAGACTGCTTAAACTCTTTATGCGTTGCCACTCCTTTCTTTATATTATATTAATATTGTAATACTTAGCCCGACATGATCGTGTAGGGGGTGAATGATATTCGTACTCCGCTTCCTATACATTTCCGACAAAGCCTTTGTACACGGCTTGTTACAACAGTAAGTACCTGCCGTCTAAAAAGGCAGGGTCCTTACTTGTCGGTAAAAAAAGCTGCCGCAAACAGTTTTTACTGTCCGCGGCAGCTTTGTCCGTATCATTTTTTCTTTTTCTGTTCTTTTTTTTCTTCCTTTTGTTTTTTCTTTTTTTCCTTGTGTATTTTTTTCATTTCTTCGGCAGATTTCATACCGGCAAAACTGACTATATATATACCCGCTATCTCGGCTTTGACATTTTTCTTGACGGGTATGCCGTTAAACACATTTTTATCACACATAAGCGTAACTATCTGCGGCCCTATCTTTGCTTTGACAAAATACATTTTTATATGTTTTGTATACCACGGCACCTGGTTCATCACCATGGCAGGCATATTCACATTTGTTATTTTATCGTGTTTTTTATCTATAACATATATTGTTGCGTATTGCTTTGAACGGTCTATCATTTCCTGCTGCTCGTCCATTTTTTTATAAGCGGCACGATTGAGCAGATAAAGTCCCCCGACCACAACAACTACAATTATCATTATAATAAGCACAATATCAAACCCCGTGACTTGCGCAAGGAACAAAGGATTATATAAATTAAGCATAATGACCTCCAAAAAATATATTTAGAAAGCCCCGTAAGGACTTTTTCGATAGTTAAATTATATAATTTTATTCGTCATAAGTCAAGCTCTTATCACGAAACCGCGTCAAGGTCGTTCCCGTCCGCATTTCTGACAATGACCGAAACAGCATTCGGCAGGCATACCGCCGTTTGACCGCCCTTATCTATAAAGCCCGTATTCACGCATATTTTGTCGGGGCAATCGCTCTGTGTAACGGCGACTTTACCGTTTTTGACTTCGATTTGCATATTTTTGCCGGGCGGTGTATATACGGTATCACTATCGAGCGGCAGAGAGATAACAAGCTCATTATTTATGTAAACATCGGCTGAAGCGCCGCTTTTTGCGGTAAACGTCTTTAAGGCGTAAAGCACGGCGACAGCCGCAAGAAAAAACGTTATAAGTATAATATCGGCTTTTTTAGGTTTCATTTCAGATATATTGTCTTTCTGTCGTCAACGGCTTTTTCAAGCAGGCTGTCAAGCCCGTCTATCTTGCTTTCGATACTCTCTATAATTTTGCGTTTGGGCTTTGTTTCGGGGTGCTTTGCAACAAATATCGTGCAGCAGTCCTCATAAGGCCGTATCGATATATCGAATGTACCTATTTTTCTTGCCACATCAACTATCTCCTGCTTGTCCATTGTACAAAGCGGCCGCAAAACGGGCAGCTCGCGCGCGGCGCTGTCTATTGCGTTGAGTGCCTGCAAGGTCTGGCTTGCTACCTGACCTATGCTGTCACCCGTGACAAGTACCTGAGAGCCGTTCTCCAGAGCTATCTTTTCGGCGCATTTGAGCATAGCGCGTTTTAAAAGTACAGTCATTTTCTCCGGTGCAACACTTTCGTATATTTTAAGCTGCGGTTCCGTAAACGGCACAATATTCAGCCTGATACCGTCCGTAAACACCGCCAGCCGCTGCGCAAGGTCTATGACCTTTTGTTTTGCCCGTTCCGAAGTGTACGGCGGCGAATCAAAGTACACCGCTTCTATTTCGACACCGCGCTTTGCGGTCAGAAAACCCGCAACGGGGCTGTCTATACCGCCCGACATAAGCAAGGTCGCCTTGCCCGAAGTACCCATGGGCAGCCCTCCGAAGGCAGGTATCACCTTTGTGTATATGTACGCATTGTTGCGCAGCTCGACCCATACGGTAAAATCGGGCTTGTGTACGTCAACGCTTGCGTTTTTGATATTGTTAAAAATACAGCCGCCTATATCGGCAGATACTTCACGGCTTGTCATAGGGTATTTTTTGCTGCTGCGCTTGGTTTCCACCTTAAAGGTAACGGGCTTATCGCCAAAATGTCTGCGGCAGTGTTCAAGAGCAATTTTTCTCAGGTTTTCTATACTCTGGTCGTCGGTTTCCACGCACGGACAAACAGCGGTCACACCGGGCATTGTTATTATATGCGGTATAACGACCTCATAGTCTATATCCGTGTTTTCGTTTATGACAAGCAGCCTGCCCTGTTCCTTGTAAACACGATGTCCTTCATAGGGCGAAAGACGGTCTATAATTGTTTTTATAAGACGGTTTTCGACAAGGTAGCGGTTTTTCCCGCGCGTTGCAATTTCGCCGTATTTTACAAGCAGTACGTTTCGCATAAATTTTCTCCTTAATTTGACATATTGTTGACTTCCTGCCGTGTTTCCTGTTCAAGCTGTTCGCTGCTTTCGGGCATTGGCGGCATATAGTCAAGCGTTTTGTAATTGAAATAACGCAAAAATTCGTCCGTTGTACCGAATTGAATCGGTCTGCCGGGGGCATCGAGCCTGCCGACCTCTTCAACAAGCCCGTATTCCACCAGTTTGTTTACGGCATGGTCTGCATTTACGCCGCGTATCTCGGCTATATAAGCCTTTGTTACGGGCTGACGGTAGGCTATTACAGCAAGCGTCTCAACCAGAGTGTTTGAGAGCGTTTTTCGCTTGGGCGCCTGGTACATTTTTTTTATCGACTCAAAATAGTCCGCATTTGTGCAAAACTGGTAAGCCTCACCTACCTGTATCAGATTTATCCCCCTGTTTTCGTAATCGGCAGAAAGTTCTTCCATAATATCCCGCACAGTCTGTATATCACAGTCAAGCGCCGCCGCCAGCGCCCTGCCCTCAACGGCTTCGCCTGCGGCGAACAAAATTGCCTCTGCGGCGTATTTTTTTTGATCGTTTTCGGTCATACTTCCGCCTCCGCTATCTTGTTTATCATTATCTCGCCGAAAACAGAATCCTGTTCGACGGATATTTTGCCTGTTCTTATAAGCACAAGCATTGCAAAAAAAGTCACGACCACCTCACGTTTGTTCGAGGCATCGTCAAATATGCTTTTGAAAGTTATACTCGGTCTGTCGGCAAGTTTTTCAAATATATGCTCGCTTCTGTCACGCACGGTATAGACCTCGCGCGTGACAGAATTAAACCCCGCTCTTACCTTATCGGTGCGTATTTCCTTATGCCTGAGAACGTCTTCAAAGGCTTTCATCAGCATATCCATATCAGCGCCGTAGAGTATATCGTCAATACTTTTCGGCACGTCTTTGCGTATCTGCGCAATAAGCCCGACATCGGGCGCTTTATAGTAGCTGTACCCCGCCGTCTGCTGCCTTTTTTCAAGATTTTCGGCTGCAATTTTGCATAATTTGTATTCTATGAGCCTTGCTATAAGCTCTTCGCGCGGGTCTCCTTTTTCTTCGTCGTCGGTCTTTTCGGGCTTTGGCAGCAGCATATAGGACTTTATCTCTATAAGCGTGGCTGCCATGACCAGAAACTCGCTCATAGACTCCATAGAGCCAAGGTCGAGCGTATCTATGCAGCCGAGATATTGGTCGGTAAGCTCGGCGATAGGCACATCGTATATATTCATTTTATTTTTGTTTATAAGATGAAGAAGAAGATCCATAGGTCCTTCAAAACCGACAAAATCTTCTCTTGCATCAAGCTTGATATTTATTTCCATAATTTTAAAAAGTCAGCAGACTGTCCACAACGGCAACGATATTGTTCAATATTGGCGTTATAAGGCCGAAGAACCACAAAAACAAAAAGCCCATTTGTATAAGCGGTGCATTCTGACCGTATTTGAAAGCCGCATTCGGCGACAAAAAACTGCGCAGTATCTCATAGCCGCACATCGGCGGTATGGGTATCAGATTAAAGATTGCTATCTGCTCAAAAACAAATGCCGTCTGTATTGCAAACAAAGCCGGAACAAACGACAGACTGCCGTATGCAGCCCCCGAAAAAGCTTTCGCCGCAAATTTCAGCAGCGCGGCAAGAACAAGCGACAATATTATCGGCGAAAGGTAGGTCACGACCGTGCCTGTTTGCCTGTTCTTATAGGCTCTTACCGAAACAGGCGCAGGCTGACCCCAGCCGTAACCGAAAAAGAATGCCAGCAAAAAGCCTACCGGTTCAAAATAGTTAAAAATATTAAGCGTGAGCATACCCCTGCTTTTGGGCGTGTCGTCGCCCTGAAGAGTTGTAGCAACGGCTTTTGTGATCTCAAATATATACAAGACTATCAATATAGCGACGAGCCTTATAACATATACAAAAAATAAATTATTATTCAATCAGATCTCCTCCGTATCAAAGTTTACAACTACCGCTTCACCGAGTTCAAGGCTTTTTTTTACATCTATTATCCTTTGGTTCCGCGAACCGCGAAAATTGAGCAGCAGGCTTTTTTCCTCCTCTACAAAAGGACCGTCTATCAGAAAATCCACCTGTTTTAAAAGCTCCGCTTTTTTTTCGTCCTCTAAAAGCTGTTCGTATAAATAGCCCGTATAACAAAAAATATTGTAACCTGCCGTATGCGCTTTTTTCGCAAGCTCTGTAAGCGGTTCGGGCTGTAAAAACGGTTCGCCGCCCGTGAATGTCAGCCCCTCCAACAGCGGATTTTTCTTTGCGTCTTGCAATATATCGTCCGTATCTGCTGTATAACCGCCGTTAAGGTCGTGAGTCTGCGGATTGTGACAGCCCTTGCAATCATGAGTACAGCCCTGCACAAATATTGCAAGCCTTATGCCCGTACCGTCGACTATGCTGTCGGGTACCGTGCCTGCAAGCCTTATCTTCATTTTTATCACTGTATCCTTTTGAATTTTTTTTCAAGCTCGTATTTTGTCATTTCTATTATGGTAGGTCTGCCATGAGGGCAGCTGAAGGGATTTTCAAGCTTTAACATCTGCTCGATAAGCTCCCTTGCCTCCGAAAAACTCAATCTGTTGTTGCCTTTAACGGCAGCCTTGCAGCTTATTGTCGCTATTGCGTCAAGCCGCGCCTGATAGGGGCTTGAAACGGGCTGAGAGCTTAACATATCGATTATTTCGGTAAAGAAACCCACGCCCGACGGCTCGTTGAATATATAGGGAACGGCTCTTAACGCATATGTATCCGCCCCGAAAGGCTCAAGGTCAAAGCCGAAACTTTCCAAAAGCTCTCTGTTTTCTTCTATAACGGCTGCTTCCGAAGGCGTTATATGCAGCGCAAACGGCTGCAAAAGCAGCTGACTTGTGGGCGCGCCGTCTGTAAGGCTCGCTGTCAGACTTTCATACAGCACCCTTTCATGCGCGGCGTGCTGATCTATCATATACATCGAATTGCCCTGCTCGACTATCCAATAAGTGCCGAAAAGCTGACCGACTATCTTGTAATTATTGAAAAATTGTTTCTTGTCCTCTATCTTGTCAAAAATATCCTGTTGGATATGCTTTTTTCCCTTTGTTTTATCGGCAATATCCGCAGAAATATGCTTTTTATCTTCTTTTACGCTTTGTATATCCGTTTTTTCGGTGTTTTTCGATACGGGTCTTTCGTCAACGGATATGCCCGTATCGGCTATCTTGTCAAGCGCCTTTTGCATTTGCGCGCCGAATTTTGCCTCCTCCTTTGGCGAAAGAGGCTCTTTTAATCTGAACATCTCCTCATCGACAAGACGCTTTGGCATTTCAGGCGTTTCCGATTTTTCGGGTATACTGTCGGCAGCCTTATTTTTCGGGCTGTCCCATTCGGCTTTGGGTATAAGTATCTCTTTTTTGAGCGCGCCCGAAACGGCGCCGAAGAACAGGTCGTATATAAAATTTTCGCTGCTGAAACGCGCTTCTGATTTTGTGGGATGTACATTTATATCAACGCTGTCGGGCGGCACGGTGATATTCATCATAAACACGGGGAATTTCCCCACCATTACCCTGCCTTTGCAGGCGTCCTCAACGGCTTGGCTGACAAGCCTGCTTTTTATATATCTGCCGTTTATAAAAAAACTCTGATATGCGCGGCTGCCCCTGTTTAGCTCGGGTCTGCCTATAAAACCGTTAAGGCGGTAACCGTCTTTTTCGGCATTTACGGGTATCAGCGCTTCGGCAATATCGCTGCCGTATATATACATTACGGCGGTGCGCATATCGCCGCTGCCGTTTGTTTGAAAGACCGTATTGCCGTTATTTACAAATTTTATGGATATTTCGGGGTGTCCGAGCGCTATACGGCTTATCGTATCCGAAACAAAGCCGCTTTCTGCGGACGGTTTTTTTAAAAATTTCCGTCTTGCGGGCGTATTGAAAAACAGGTCTCTTACCGAAAATACGGTG
>CANRCU010000048.1 GCA_947629215.1 uncultured Clostridia bacterium | reverse complement strand
CCTTTTTCTTCCAACATATCATACTGCAAATATTTCTGCATTACATATAATTCCGACATACTGTTACTTAAAGGCGTTCTCATTGCAACACCTTAACTATTATTTAAAGCCGATTATTACACAGATAAATTATTTATAAATTTAGCAAGTAGCATTTGTAAGAATTTCACAATTTATGGTTGTCGTTTAATGTTTTTTAACAAATTCCTTAGTGTCAAAATACCTCATAAGTGTTTCTCTGAAAATACTTGCCTCTTTACTCAAAGAAAAATCGTTTTTATATGTCAAGTACAATGTTTTTTTAAATATGTCATTTTCAAAGGGTACCCACACAACGCTTTCCGATTTTATTTTGTTTGCCAGAAAGCTTAATGTCATCCCCACAGCATAATTTTCTTCAGCCATTTTATGTATAAGGTGAGCGTCAGTGGTTTCCAGTATAACGTTCAAGGTTATACCGTTTTGCAGAAAAAGATTTCTCTGAACGATACTTGTCACTGTACTCATATCCTTAACAACAAGTTTTTCGTTTTTAAGGTCATCAAATGTTATTTCTTTTTTCCCTGCCAGTTTATGTTTTTTGTTCATCACGATGCAGAACCTGTCTGTAAACAGCTGCTCTGTTTTCAGTTCGGTCTCGGGTTCAAAAGTACCGGGTATTATGGCAAGCTCCGCTTCATTGTTGATAAGCTGTCTTGTTATCTCATTGTCTGGATATTCTTTCATTTGCACCCTTATATTGGGATTATCCGAAAAAAATTCATAAAAAAAATCGGGTGCTATGCTTTGAGGTACATCATATGAGCATGGCACGGGCAAAAGCTTTGTTTCTTCGTTCCCTTCAAAAAGCTTGTTTTCTATAAAATTATATTCTTCTATTATGTTTTTTGCATGGGCGGCAAGTTTTGTAGCATCCTTGGTAGGTTCTATACCGTTTGGTTTTCTGATAAAAAGCGTCACCGAAAGTTCCTGTTCCAAGGCAGATATGGTTTTGCTCAATGCCTGCGGAGAAATATAAAGCGTTTGTGCTGCCCTTGCAATGTTTTCTTTGTTGTAGACTTCCAAAAAATAACTAAGCTGACGTTGATTCATGTTTGTTTCGCCTCCGGACTTTTGCAAAATTTTCCGTTTTGTAAAAAAATAAGCATAGATCAAAACATCTTTCTGTTTTTGATCTATGCCTCTTTACCTATGGATATTTTACTACTTTTTTTTATTTAAGTCAATATCTAACACAACTTTTTGGTTGTGCAGAGCAACAGAATATCTGCTTTTCAACTTAATTTTTTTGTAGTATATTATATTTGTCAAAAAGAACAGGCATAAATATAGATCTTTTCAAAATAAAGCAGCAAGGGCGTTTGCATGATGTCATACATTCGCCCTTGCTTTTTTATTAAAGCAAATTGGTTTTGCCTTTTGGGGAAGAAATTTTTGATCACGAAAATGATCCCCTTACTTTTGACGTAATTTTGCTGAAAAATACGAAAGGAGAAAGATATTTATGGATCTAAAAAGAACAAATTACAGTTCGGGTGCACCGTTGGAGGAAAAAGTCGGCTATTCAAGAATGGTAAAGTTCGGACTATTCGTTAAGATCGGCGGTACAACATCGGTCCAGCCCGACGGTACGGTTTACGGTAAAGACGCTTACGAACAGACAAAATATGTGCTTGAAAAACAAGTAAAGCTTTTGGCGCAGGCAGGCGCAAAGCCCACGGATGTTGTAAGTATCAAAGTATATACAACAGACATGACTCAAACAGGTAAAATATGCGAAGCCTATTCGGAAATTTTTCATGATATAAGGCCGCTTAATACGGTGGTGGGCACACCTGCCCTCAACAGACCGACCCAGTTTGTGGAAATAGAGATGGATGCGGTCATAGGCTGCGGAGATCAATAAAGGAGATGTTCTTATGAGCAGGATAGAAAATCACCCTATATTGGGCGAGCCAAAAAAAGGGAAAACGGTTTCCTTTACATTTGACGGCAAAACAATGGAGGGCTGCGAGGGAGAGCCGATAGCTGTTGCACTTAAGGCAAACGGTGTATCCGTCCACAGATATACTCAAAAAAACCACAGTCCGAGGGGTATATTCTGTGCCATCGGCAGATGCACCGACTGTGTGATGGTAGTGAATGGAAAACCCAACATAAGAACCTGTGTTACACCTCTTGAAAGTGGAATGACAATTCAGACCCAAGACGGGGTAGCGCCAAAGGAGGTTTAAAATATGAAAAGATATGAACTTATCGTTGTGGGTGCGGGACCTTCGGGGCTTTCCGCCGCTATCGAGGCGGCAAAATGTGGTGTTGAAGTTATTGTGTTTGACGAAAACGAAAAGCCCGGAGGACAGCTTTTTAAACAGATACATAAATTTTTCGGTTCAAAGGAACATCACGCAAAAGTAAGAGGCTTTAAGATAGGCGAGGAGCTTCTTCGAGAAGCAAGTGACGCAGGTGTTGAGGTCGTGCTTAATGCCACCGTTACGGGTCTTTATCAGAACAAAGAGATAACCGTAAGGATAGGCGACGCAATACACCACTACAAAGGCGACACAATAATCATTGCCACGGGCGCAGCCGAAAATATGGTCACATTTCCGGGTTGGACACTTCCTGGTGTTATCGGTGCCGGCGCAGCTCAGACCTTAATGAATATTCATGGTATACAGCCGGGCAAAAGAGTGCTTATGCTTGGCAGCGGAAATGTTGGGCTTGTTGTTTCATTCCAACTTATGCAGGCAGGCTGCGAAGTTGTTGCTGTTGCGGATGCAGCGCCGAGGATCGGAGGATATGGGGTTCATGCGGCAAAGGTTGCCAGAACGGGAGTTCCCTTTTATCTTTCTCATACTATCACAAAAGCCCATGGCACAGACCATGTTACAGGGGTAACAATATCCGAAGTGGACAGTTCTTTCAAACCTATAGCAGGCACCGAAAAGTATTTTGATGTGGATGTGATATGTATTGCCGTGGGACTTTCTCCTATGTCACAGCTTTTTAAAATGTCGGGCTGCAATATGGAAGATAATCCAAAAAAAGGCGGTCAGGTGCCTATCATAGACTCTTACGGAGAAACATCACAAAAAGGCGTGTTTGCCGCAGGTGACGTTTCGGGCATTGAAGAAGCCTCTTCCGCAATGATCGAGGGAAGAATGGCAGGTGTTTGTGCGGCTCAGTATCTGGGCTACTGTACGGAAGAAGAAAAAGAAAACAAGCTCAAAGACCTTGAAAAGGACCTTGACAGCTTAAGGCAGGGTATGTTTGCCCCTTCCAACAGAGGAAAGCTTATTGAAAAAACAGACGAAGGTATTGACGTTTCAATGAGTTTGCTCACAAAGGGTTTTGTTTCTGATGATGAGATAGAGCGTTTTCCCGGTGTCACTCACAAAGTTGGTGTACATCCCGTTATGGAATGTACACAGAATATCCCTTGTAACCCTTGTCAGGACGCATGTCCCAAAGGCTGCATATCCATTGGAGAAAACATAACCAATCTGCCTTTTGTTACAGACGGCAGTCAATGTATAAACTGCGGAATGTGTGTTGCAAGCTGTTCGGGACAAGCAATATTTCTTGTTGACGAAGATTGCGGCGATGGCTATGCCAGTATAACTTTGCCCTATGAATTTTTACCTTTGCCCAAGATAGGCGACGTAGGCAGCGGTCTTGGCAGAAACGGGGAAAGAGTATGCGAGGCAACGGTTGTGAATGTTAAAAATCTAAAAGCATTTGACCATACAAATTTACTTACAATAAAAGTCCCGAAAGAATATGCAATGAAAGCAAGATTTTTTAGAGCATAATGAAACGGAGGTCATATTATGAATATATTAAGCGACAGATCCCGGGATATAGGAGAATTTGTTCCGGCAGAAGACGACGATATGCTTATATGCCGCTGCGAGGAAGTTACAAAAGGTGAGATAAGAAAGGCTGTCCATGACGGAATGTGGACAATAACCGAAATAAGGCGGTATCTCCGCACCGGAATGGGACTTTGTCAGGGGCAGACCTGTGCAAGGCTTGTCAAAGGCATTATTGCAAAGGAGTTGGGAATATCTCCTGCCGAACTGGAACCTGCAACGGCACGTTCTCCTATGCGCCCTGTTGAAATGAGAGTTATGGGAAATGAGGAGGCTTGAAAATATGGACAAAAAAGCTGATGTTGTTATTATAGGCGGCGGAGTTATAGGCTGTGCTGCTGCCTATTATCTTACAAAAAGAGGAAAGTCCGTTATTGTCATTGAAGCAAGCGACAATATTGGAAACGGCGGCTCGTCACGCAACGGCGGCGGAGTTAGACAATCGGGGCGTGATCCAAGAGAACTTCCTCTTGCCATGTACGGTATAGAAAAACTCTGGCCAAACCTTTCCCAAGAACTTGGAGTTGACTGCGAATATCACAAAGACGGCAATCTCCGATTGGGAAAAACACAGGAACACCTGAAAATACTACAGGGGCTTACCGACAGAGCCACAGCCTGCGGACTTGATGTAAGAATGATAGATGCGGACGAAGTTAAAAAAATAAATCCCTATCTTTCCGACGAAGTTATAGGAGCAAGTTGGTGTCCTACGGACGGTCACGCAAATCCACTGGTTACCACTCTTGCTTTTTACAGAAAGGCAAGACAGCAGGGAGCAAAATTTTTTACGGGAGAAAAAGTGTTGGAGTTAAGGAAAGTAAAAGGCAGAGTGAAAAAGGTAATAGCTGAGGACAATGTTTACGAAGGGAATTATGTTCTTGTTGCGGCAGGTTATGAGTCCAGAGATATTTTGTCATCGGTGGGCATAGATGTGCCGATGCACAAAGAACTTGTAGAGTGCCTTGTTACCGAAGCACAGCCCCATATGTTCAATCAGATGTTGGGTACTGCCGAAGCGGATTTTTACGGACATCAATCAGACCACGGTTCCTTTGTTTTCGGCGGCTCATCGGGTATGGAACTTGATAACCTTAACAAAGGCGCAAAAAATTCTCCGTCAAATGCCGCTATTACAGCCCCTTGTGAATGTCGAGGAATAATGAAATATTTTCCCGACCTTAAAGACGCAAAGATCGTGCGCACATGGGCAGGAGAACAAGATGTATGCAAAGACGGCGTGCCTGTTCTTGGCTTTGTGGATGAAGTACCCGGGCTTGTAGTCGCCTGCGGATTTACGGGACATGGTTTTGGTATTGCCCCTGCTGTAGGCGAACAGCTTTCAAGGCTTATTGTCGACGGCGAGACCGATGTTGATCTGACCCCTCTTAGGTATGACCGCTTCAAAGCTAAAATATAAAAATTTAAATTAAGGAGGTAATGTTTATGAAAGTTTCTATAGAAGAATTGTCAAGGGTGGAGATAATAACAAAAGAAGCAAAGATAGATTCCCTTGTAAAAGAATTCGGAAAGTTCGGAATATCCGGTATGACTATCTATGATGCAAAGGGCTGCGGCGTTCAGCTTGGCACTCAGGAATACGAAAATGAGGACGAAGCAACCGGTCAGCCTACATTGCTTCACAAACAGGTGGTAATGGTGGTGCTTCCCACATCGGAAGTTGACAAATTTCTTGATTTTGTGGAAAAGGAACTTTACACAGGTCATATCGGTGACGGCAAAATATTTGTTTCTCCCATTACCAATGCAATACGTGTGCGCACAGGTGAAGAGGGTAAAGAAGCACTTAAGGCAGGTATTCTGGATTGATGAAGTTTTGCTGCATCCTACATTTATATTATGAAAGGAGGAGATAATCATGAATGAAAAAAAGTTAGGGCTTGGAAGTGTTATAGCAACAGGCGTCGGGCTGGTAGTTGCCTCAAGCTGTCTTTTGTCAATAGGTATCGGCACATCGGCGATAGGAGTAACATTTGTTATAACAATGGTTATTGCCTGTATTGTCAATATACTTACCCTTTTGTCAATTGCCGAGCTGAATGCACTTATGCCCGACCTTACGGGAGGACTTGCCCAGTATTCTCTTGCCTGTGTGGGACCGTTCATAACCATAATATGTATGTCGGGAGGATACGTTCTTTGCAACACAATGGCAGGTTCCGTTGAATGCGCTATGTTTGCAAATACGGTATCGGGATTGTTTCCGCAGTTAGGACTTCCCCCATGGGTATTTTGCACACTGCTTGTTATTTTTCTTATGATAACAAACCTTAACGGTGTGGATATGTTTGTTAAGGTACAGGATTTTGTAGCATATGCTCTTATAGCTTCCCTGGCAATAATGGGTATAATGGGTGCTTTAGGGCTTGGCACGGGTGAAATTGTGGAACAGCCTGCTGTTTTGGCATCGGATTTTTCCAATGTTACAGGGCTTTGCGGACTTGCTTTCTTTCTGTTTGTAGGCGGCGAGTATGTTGTTCCTCTGACAAAGGAAGTCAAAAACGCAAAAAGGAACATTCCTCTCGGAATGGTACTCAGTATGCTTATCATTCTGGCAATGCAGATATTTCTTACATTTGGATTTAAAAATTATACACGATGGGGTGAGCTTGGAGAAAGTGCTACACCTCATATTTTATATGGAGAAATGCTGCTTGGTCCTATAGGCAAATATTGGATGGTGATAGTTTCCCTGCTTGCAACGGTCAGTTCTGTAAACACAATTATGTCGTCACTTTCCTATATACTTATGGGAATGTCAAAAATTGAGCTTTTGCCCGAATTTTTCCGTAAGACAAACAAAAAAGGCGCTCCCTATGTGGGAATACTGCTTGAAGAAGGTATATATATTATAATTAATGTTTCGGGGCTTTCAACAACAGACGCTATTTCGTTTTTAATTTCCGTGCTTGCCATTCTCTGGATGATAAGCTACATTATCTCAAATATAAACGTAATACTTCTGCGACGCAGGCTTCCCAATGCACCAAGGACATTCAAACTGCCTTTCGGTCCGCTTATTCCCTTGTTGGGTATAGTTGGCACAGCTTATATGATATATAACATAGATCCCGACTGGGCAGTGAAACTGGAACTTTACAAAATATGCGCAATTATGATCGCCGTACTTACAGTTTATTCTTTCCTCTGGGTAAAGTTTAAAGTAAAAAGACCTATGTTTAAACCTTATCCCGTCAAAGAAGTTATGGCGATGGAAAACGAGCTTTATGCAAAACATCACAGAAAATGAGATTTAAAATTAAAACATACAAAAGGAGATGTTCATTATGAGCGATACAAGAATAGACTTACTTTATTTAAGCGAACCCGATATGCTTGCGGCAGGCGTTAATGATGTTGTTGCCTGTACAGAATGTATGGAGGAGCTTTTGATTACTATGGATAAGGGAGATTATGTTATGGGCGGCGAAAACGGCAATTCCCACGGCACAATGATAACATTCCCCGAAAATCCACCGTTTCCAAATATGCCAAAGGCAGGACCCGACAGGCGATTTATGGCTATGCCTGCATATGTGGGCGGGGCAACCGATATGGCAGGAATGAAATGGTACGGCTCCAATGTGGAAAACAGAGAAAAAGGACTTCCCCGTTCTATTCTTATGGTTATGTTAAACGATAAGGACACGGGCGCACCTATATCTCTTATGTCCGCAAATCTTATTTCTGCATACCGTACAGCGGCAATTCCCGGCGCAGGTGTCAAAAATCTTGCTGTCAAAAACGCAAAAGTTTTGGGCATTGTGGGACCCGGTGTTATAAATATGACGGCTATAGAAACATTTGCGGCACTTCGTCCCTCTCTTGATACCCTTAAAATAAAGGGCAGAGGAAGAGCGTCCATCGACTGCTGCATAGATTTTGTAAAGAAAAATGTACCTCAGTTTAAAACAATAGCAGTGGTAGACACATTGGAAGAATGTGTAAGGGGTTCGGATATATTAAGCTTTGCAACATCTACGGTAATGGGTATGGACAGAAGCCAGTATCCGTTTATAGAAGAAGATTGGATAAAGCCCGGCGCACTTTTCTGTATCCCCGGTTCGGGAGATTTTTCGGATGATTACATCTGCAGCGGAAAGCCGAAGCTTGTTTGCGACAATATAAGACTTTACGAAGCATGGGCAGAAGAATATCCTTATCCTACATACAATCAGATATATATCCCCGGCAGTCTGTGGCTTGATCTGGTTCACGAAGGAAGACTCTCCAAGGATAAAATAATAAACCTTGGCGCAATACTTTCCGGAAAAGCCCCCGGCAGAAAAGACGATGACGAAGTTATAATATATTCCGTGGGCGGTATGCCTGTTGAAGATGTTGCATGGGGTAAGATCGTTTATGAAAATGCTGTTAAAAAGGGTATCGGCACAAAACTCAATCTTTGGGAAAAACCGTATCTCTATTAAGATTTTATCAAAATGCTTGTGTAAGAATTAAAAGTTTTTTGAAAAAAATCATAACACAAAAGGTAAGTTAAATATGCAATGCCATTAAGTTTATCATATTGAAATTCTAACGCCAAGACAAAGTGCGGATATCACAAAACAATATCCGCACTTCTTTTTTCAAAATGTAATATAAATATCCGGTCATTATTTCTCTTAATGCCTGCTTTTCGGGTGTTTCGTTTCTTATTCTTTCTAAAACACAAAAACGCTGCCCTTTTAATACAGCTTTGTTATACCTTTAAAACCTTTATTATTTCTTTTAATGCTATCTTTTCAGGCTCATTTTCATATACGGCACTATAGATTTTTGCGGCTATATTATACTCTGCATATGGAGTCTGTTTGTTTTTGGCTTTATACAAAATCAAGTCGGAAAGAATATCCGCATACTCAAGTATGGTACTGCATTGGTTGTTTTCTCTCATTTTTACATACTCGCTATAACTGTTGGGGATAGTATCGGGCTTGAATATTTGTGCAATATTCTCCAACAATGATATGCCCTTATCTATATTGCCTGTTGCGGCTAAAATTTGGGCGGATTTTCGTGCGATCATATACCCGTCATAGGAATAGTTCCCCTGTTTCTTCGAGCAAAGAATAAGCCAATTCATAGCACTTTTTTACGGCATTTAAGTCTTGTGGAACAGCAGCCGCCTTATAATCTCCCAAAGCGGAATACAAATTAGAAAGCAGGTGTTTCAAATCGTTTGTCGGATTTTCTTCAATAAGTGCAATTCCCTTTTCCGCAAATTCGGCAGCTCCGTCATAAGCATTGGGATATTTCATAACGGCGTATCTGGACTTATACAGATAATACAAAGCCTTATATTTTACTTTTGTTGTAAATTCGTTTTTTATGTAGTATTCCATTGCGTTCAGAATACGTTTCATAACAGGCAATTCGTTATATTTATCGGCATATGAAAACACTTCTCCTATCATAAGCATAAATATATCAATATCGTCAACATCAATATCAGAAATTATATTGTCCGCAAAGTCAAGCAAGTCGTGATAGTAATATTTATCATCACCAAACATAATACACTCCGTTGCAATACTTGTGATCAGTGCCTTGCATTGAGTAACGGAAGGTTTCAATTCTTCCTTTGTCACATCTCTTATTACGGAGTTTATATAAAGTCTGCCGCTGTCATTTCTTATCAATCCCATTTCCGCAAGTTCGGTTATGTCGTTTGAATTATCTTCACCTATCCAAAGAGCAAAGCGTTTCAATTCAATAACGTTTACAGACACGAAGCAGAAATTACGCATTATATATTTTTGTTTTTCACTCAATTTAAACAAAGCGAAAAGCAGATGAAGATGTTCATAAAAAGTAGTCTTTTTTGTTTTGTTATCCTTTTTTATGATCACTTTTTCGCTGCTGTCGGGATTTACATTATTCTCGATAAGTTTTACAAGTAATTCATCGGGAGAGATATAACCGTTGCCTAAAAGTCTTGCAGCCAACTCAACGGACAAAGTGTGACTGTGTACGGTCTTTATTATCTCCGTCAATGTTCCTTTGTTTTTATCGGTTACCGAATAAAAATTGCCTATCAATTTAAGCAGATCGCCTTTTTTCATTTCAGACAATTCCACAGATATGTTATCTTCAAAATTTCCTCGGCTTGTAAAAAGTGTTTTATATTCATTGCCTGTAAATTTATCAAAAAATTCCTCATCGCGGTTACTGTTGTATCAAAGTTATCGATTATTATCAGAGTATCGTCTTTCAATGTCTTTAAAAAACTGTAATGTCGGCGAAATCTGTCGTCAAAATTTTCTTCGGGAGTATCATTCAAAAACTGAATATCCGCTATCATATTTTTAAGATTGCCCGAATATCTAAGATAAATTATATTTGCATAATCGTTTTTATAAGTACGGACATACTTTTTTATAAGTGCGCTCTTGCCAATATCGCCTATGACTTCAACGAAAATACAGTTTTCTTTTTGTATAAGTTGATGAAGTTCGTCGATCTCTTTTTCTCTGCCGACAAAAAATTTACAGGGACGATTTATGTTACAGCCGTACAAAACCGAATCGGCAGATACAGACTTACTTTTTATAGGTATTATTTCTCTGTTCATAGAAAACAGCAAAACCTCGGCAATAAAAATCGAAAGAGTTTCAAAATCATTTTTGTAAAAATCCATCAATTCACTTTTTCGATTTTCGCTTATGGTCATATCCGAAGTCAGCACATCTAATATTTCTTTGCCTGTTGTATAAAAATCAACGGCAGCATTAAAATATCTATTCTTAATATCCGAATACAATTTTTCTTTATTTTTGGAATAAAATTCTGATATTTCATAGCTTACATTTGTTTCCCCGTTAAACCATCTGCTTATTGCGGACTCGGAATATCCAAAATACTTTTCCTCGGAATAGCTTCTGAAGATAATTGAAATAAAGAAATCTTCTTTTTTGCCTTTCTTATAAAATCTTTTAAGACCGTTATATAAGATACTTATTATGTTTGAAAAACTGCAATAGCTCATAATGTTCCTCCCCGAAACAAAAAATCACGCAAGTAATACGCAAGTCAGACGCAACTTTATAAAACCAATATCAATTACAATAGAACCGTAAATAGCTTATAAGTTTATTTTACCACAGATACAAGATAATGTTTAGTATTTCATAAAAATTTATTTGATAAAATAACAATTTTGAATTATGCAAAATCGTCATTTTTAATTTTGGAAATGTGCGGTTTTCGTTAAACAAAAATTATAAAAAATATCCGCACATTTCACATACCACAGCCGAGGGAAAGCCACATTTTTATATATTCAAAATTTCAAAGTGGGTACCCACTCAAATTTTATACATAGGTATCGGCTGTGTTATGGCAAGCTCCCTATATGGCGAGCCATATAGGGCTTGTGAGGGGACATATTTCCCCTCAACCCCTTTTTATTCGGTCGGCAAGCCGCCCGAAAATATGCCGCAGAGCGGCAAAATTTCTTACTGCAAAAAATAAAAAAGAGAGGTGATTTTTATGCGTAAAAGAAATTTTAGTTTGAGCATACGTCTGACCGAAGAAGAAC
>CANRCU010000047.1 GCA_947629215.1 uncultured Clostridia bacterium | reverse complement strand
TTTCAAGAACACCCGCTCTTGCGCCGCCGATAGCCAAAGCATAAGCAAGTGCAAGATCCTGTGCCTGACCCGTTGCGTCCTGTTCTACCGCTACAAGGCAGGGAACACCCTTGCCTGCCTGATATTCGCTTCTTACCGTATGACCGGGACCCTTAGGTGCGACCATCGTTACATCAACATCCTTCGGAGGTATTATCTGATTGAAGTGAATATTGAAACCGTGAGCAAACATAAGCATATTGCCCGGTTCAAGGTTAGGCTCAATATCTTTCTTATAAAGATCCTTCTGCAATTCGTCATTTATAAGTATCATGATTATGTCGGCTTTTTTTGCAGCCTCGGCGGATGTATATACCTTAAAGCCTTGTTCTTCGGCTCTCTTCCAAGACTTGCTGCCTTCGTAAAGACCCACTATTACATCACAGCCCGACTCTTTTGCGTTGAGTGCGTGTGCATGACCCTGGCTGCCGTAACCGATAATAGCAATGGTCTTGCCCTTTAAAAGACTTAAATTACAATCTTCCTGATAAAATATTTTTGCCATTTTTTCTTCCTCCTAAACTTTTATTGATTTTTTATTGGGTTGTTGCCCCTGCAAAGGCCGGTAGTACCGGTCCTTACTATCTCTTTTATGCCAAAATCTTTTATAAGGTCGGTAAACGCCTTGATCTTGGTCTGATCGCCCGTAATTTCGACTGTCAGAGTTTCGGTAGCAACGTCGATTATATTTGCCCTGAAAATATCGGCAATGCTGATAATATCCGCGCGCTGCTCGGGTTTTGCGCATACCTTTATAAGCGCAAGCTCTCTGAATACGCCGTTGTGGTTGTCAAGTTTAACAACACGCCTTACGTCAACCAGCTTGTCTACCTGTTTTATTATCTGCTCGATGTCCATATCATCGCAGCAGACAACAATAGTTATTCGCGAAATGCTCTCATCCTGCGTCACGCCTACGCTAAGGCTCTGGATATTATATCCGCGCCTTGTGAACAAGCCCGATACACGGCTCAGAACACCCGCATTGTTATCTACCAATATTGATAATACATGTCTGTTCATGGCATTCCTTCCTTCTTTCTTCCTTTAGTTAGATATTGTCTTGCCATAAGATAGTTTATAGACTGCGAAAAACTCCCGCAACCATACTTATTTGTATTATACTATAATCAACGGTAAAATTCAACAATTTATTGACATTTTTTTGTAACATTATCAATAATGATGTCGATTTCGCCGTTTATAAGCGGGTATGACAACAGTTCAAAACCTTATGGTCTGAAGAATTAACCTATATTATAGCACAACAGAAATTATTTGTAAATAAAATTTGTTATTTTCCTGAAAAAATGATGTAAAATTATTGTCCAAGGAAACTCAATTGTAAGATTATCTCGCTGAAATAGCGTTTGTTTACATCTTTTCCGGCAAGCCATTCCGTTTCGCCCGATTTGCGGAACTTAAGTTCCCCGACCGTTACGTCCTCGTCGCCGTATCCGTAACCTGCTGCAATATATGCCCCCGAAAAGCCAAGCTCTGCATAAATACCGTCTTTCTTGCCGTTTTCTATACGTCCCGAAACATCTTCACGCTTGAAACTTTCAAAGAAACCCGCATCCATAGCTTCGCCCTTGTACCAGCCGAATTTTGTCATCTTTCCTATGAGCGTGAGCGCCGTTGTGGCTGCTCCCGAAAAACGCGTTATCTCTTTGGCTTCAAGCTCGTCCTCCTCCATATTGAAAACGGTTCGTGAAAGCTGCGCAAAAGGCTGTGTTATTTCATAATCCGAAAGCTGTTCCGTCCATGTATTTTTTTCTTCTTCGGATAGCTCTATCGGGTGAACAAGCCCTATAACGGCATTTTCCGCCGGTTCAAACTCGTCCTCGTCCGCTGTGGTGAAACTGCCGTCGTCCATATATCTGAAACTTGTTTTTAACTCTCCGTTTTCATATATGCCCCATATAAGACCTATCGCAAAGCAATGCATAACGGGATTTTTGACAAAAAGTTTCTCCCAGCCTTCCTTTGTCCACTTTCTGTCACACATAAGCACATATTCAAGCCTCTGTTTCTGACTTTCCACAACGGTCTTCATCTGTTTTTTCATTTCCTTGAAATCGGCATATGCTTTATCTGCAATGGAAGCATCGTCATTTACGCCGGGTTTAGGCATATTTTTGACCTTCTTTTCGCCGTTATATATCTCTATTTCAAGCGACGGAGTTATATACACATTGAATTTTCGGCTGCCATAGTCAAAAACTCTGCACATATTTTCGTCAAAGCCCATATCGGGTACTATCCTGTCCGCAAGTTCCTGCGCCGTGATATTCAGTTGTTCCGCGGCATTGTCAAGCGCAGCGACGGCGGCGGCTTTCACCTGTTTTTGTTTGAATTTGCGTGACATATTGTCCACATTCATAAGCGCTTTCTGACTGCCGTTCAGCGCCATTGCGCCTACTGCTTCGGCAGCTATCGCGCCGCGCATATTTTCTGCCCATTCTTTTATTATTTTCGTAAGCTCACCCACAAGTTCGTCACCGCCGTGTATCACGCTGAAATACATGACCCACTTGGTCTTTGCCTGTGCGCCGCACGCAAACCACCTGCCGAATACGTCCATGGCAAACGCTTCGACATCCTTTTTGTCAAGCATTTTTTCTATCTGCATGGCGGTTTGACTGATATTTGGGCTGAACATATCGGCATAGCTCAATATCATGGCTCTAAGAATTTTTTCGTCGGCTTCTTCACCCTCTGTCGTATGTACGGGCGCAAACGGCATCTCAAACAGCCAATTCAGCTTGCTTGTTTTATTTCCCTTTGTAAGCCCGTCTATCATATCGTTCACGCTTGATTCGGATTTTCCTTTTTCGTGACCGTCAAGAAGCAATGAAAGCAGCTTCGTCTTAAGTTTTTCGCTCTTTTCGGTTTCGGCAGCCTTTTCTATTTCTTCTTTATACTCCGAAACTCCCTGTCGTGTTATAATATTTATTGCCAATTCTCTCTTTGCGGCTTTTTTGGCTTTTAACAGTGTGATTATATCGTCTTTCCAATCTTTTTCGTCGGAAATTATATCACAAAGCAGTTTTTTGACCGCATTGCCCGTTTCGTCGCAGGCAGCAAAAATTTCTTCTTTATATTTCGTTTTGTTTTTTGCAAGCGTACTGACATATATATACCTTGCATTTGCAGGCAGTTTTTTTAACTCACACTTTATTATCTCATCCGAATATTCGACAAGTGCCTCTGCGCAGTTCTTCATAAATTGCTCGGCATTATCACCATAAAGAAAACTGTAATTTTTGTCCATTATCTTGAATATCATATCAAACGGCACTTGCGCCGAAACAAACATTTCCACTCCTGTCTTGACATGTTTTTCAAACATAAATCCCGTTGTGCTTGCGCATTTACCATAATATACAGCATGGTATACGTTTGTAGCATGCATAAATGCAACACATCTTGCAATAAATTCGTCATTACCGAAAGCCGAATAGTAATCGTTTGAACGTACGTAACGCACATGACCGACTTTTGTAGGCAAAAGCGCAGTAACTTCCGAAAAAGACTCTTTGCCTAACAGATATTTTCTTACATCTTCCGCAATATCCGGAAACATCGACGTTATTAATTCAGAAGTTTTCTTTTGTGATATTTCTCTAAGTTCCTCGTAGCACGAAACATAGTTCTCATCCGTTTCCGTTAATATTTTATCCATTTCGACAGCCGTTGTTACGGCAGCTTTGTTTTTCATTACATCTATAAACATTTCTTTGTAATTTTTTGCAAAATATTTAAAATGCTTTTGACGCTGTTCTTCCGAAACATTTCGTCCGCTTTCAAAATATAATATATATCCGGGCGATACCGCTTCGGGCGTTCTGTCAAGAATATCATAAACATATTCATAGTTCTTCAAAATTCTGTTTGCAAGCAAAGCGACCGAATAGGAAGCGCCTTTGATATATTTTTTGAAAAACTCTTCTCCCTTGTCCGTGAAACGTGATATTACCGCAAGCGCAAGACAAATATAATCAAATCCCGGTGTATTGGCAGTAATATTTTTTGTGTAGCTCATGACCGTATCTATTATTACATCCAAATATTCGGGGTGTTCACCGTCTTTGATAAATTCAACGGCTATCATACAGCATTTCAATACATACTCTGCATTCTGACCGCAGTATTTTACAGTACGCACAAATAAGTCCGCCGAAGCGTTATCGCCTTTATATTCGCCGCGATACGCCTTCAGCAATTCCGCCTCTTTATATGCATCGCCGCAATATGCTATTAACGCCCCGTTCATCGCCGCATCGGCATCGTCGCCGAACCATAGCGAAAGCGTTTTCATAACTTTTTCTTTTCCCAATCTTGCAAATATCTCGTATGACATATACAAAAAATAGCATCCGCAGCAAGCGTAGGAAAAAAGCAGAAATCTGTCGGTAAGTTCGTCGTCCCGCCAACGCAGTATATTGCGTTTTACGGCATCGCCGAACATACTTATAAATGCATATTGTTTCGGACCTTGCGGTTCACATCGTTTTACCGATTTTAAAAGTTCATCGTCGCGCGGTTTGTCCGTGTCGAGATATTCAACGGCTATTGCCACTGTTTTTTCGTCTTTCAGCAATTCTCGTATGGCATATTCGATGTCGGTCAATTTTCTTTCATTTGCGTATAACATTTTAGTCCCCCTCTTTATAAATAATATTTTATTTTTTCTCCGTCATATTTTTCAAAGCGCTTATGACCCCTGTTTTTCTTTCTGCGGTTTTCAGATAAGTGTTCAGTTTCAGCATCTTTTCCAATATTTCCAAACTGTTCTCATCACGTCTGTGCCTGTAAAGTTCCGCGCTTTTTATAAAATCATCCGTCATTTCGGCAAGCCCCGACATACCAAGCCTTTCGGCTTGTTTTACAATACCGCCGTCTTTCAGCCCCGAACAAAGCCCGCACTGTACAAGCGTACAGATTTTATCTCTCACATTTTCCAAAAATTCTGTTAAGGTATTTATATAAGCCGCGCCGCCAAGCATATCTTTGTATTTGTTTTGCAAGGTGTATTCTTCGTTTGCCGCAGGCTCTATATTATCGTAAAAATCATACGGAAAGAGTGTCAATTTACCGTTTTCGATACTTGCGGCAACAAGCATAGCATAATTATTTTTCGGTTCTGTCATCATTTTTTTTCCTATGCGTTCAAGCATACGGATAAAATCCCTTTTTTCCGAGGAATACTTTGCGTTTATCTCGGCACGGTTACCGAAAGAGTCTTCAACTACTATTATATACATTTGAGAATATTTGTCAAATTCGCTTGAAACACATCTTTCTATATGCAGCAAATACAGTCTGTCAAGTTCGCTTTCAATATTTTTTTCCGCAAGCTCTATAACTGCCTGCCTGAAATCGGTAATTGTAAGGTTTTGCATTTCGGGACAGTTTATAACTGCTTTTACCTGCTTAATTACCTCGGTTTCACCGGAAGAAGAGAGTTTGCCGCCGCTTATTTTTGCATTAGCAAGCGTCATTCGTGTTTTAATCATCATACCGATTGGCACGCCAAGTCCCCAAGGTGATGCCTGCGGCATCCTCCTTTGTGCGGTGCTTTCATAAAAGGTCGGGCGAATATCGGAAAACGACAAAAACCTTTTCTCCGCTTTTTCGTCCGTATTCAAAAAATAGTATATTTCACCTTCGTAGCCCGACCATTTTACGGTACGGCGGCTTATGGGCAGTATTTCAAGTTCGCCGTTGTGGTCCGTATATTTATCTTTGAAATTTCCAAGGCTTTCCGCTGTTATATTCGCCTCTGTAAGTTTTTTCATAAGCATTGCGCAATCGCAGAAACGCTTAGCAAAATCATCGACGGAAAACGAAGCCCGCCTTTTAATGCAATCGTCTAATCTTCCGCCCAGATCACGCATTATTCTTTCGCCGTCTGCCATTTTATATTTGTGGCATCTCACTGCGGCAAGTTCAAAATCTTCCGGAACGTTATCCGGTACACGGACCAGACCGTATTTCAAAACATCGCAAAGCAGTTTCAGACACATTTTTGCGCAATCGCGAATCCGGTCTGCTTCCGTTTCGGTTATATCTTTTTTTACTTCCTTTTTTTTATCTTTTTTTATTGCTTTCTTTTCGGCTGTCGGCAGCGCAGAAACAGGCGCTTCCGCGACCGTTCCTTCGGGCAAGTCTTTCTTTAATAGCAGTATCGCGCCCATTATATGCCTGCATATTCCCCTTGAAACACAACTGCATCGGCTCTCGGAAAGCGGAGAGTTTATTGTGCAGACTTCGTCGCCAATCTTAACTTCTATAGAATTTTCTTTTTCGCATATTTCGGGTGTTATTCCTTCAATATCCTTACATGCGCGCTTATAAATACCCTTGTTTGCAAGGGATATAAGTGTTTCTTCGTCCGACGCGGCGATCAGGCCGTATATTTTATTCATATCAACCAAACATCCTTCCGATATGCTCTCCAAGTCTGTCGGGGGTCAGCGCACCCACAAATGCGCCCATATCCGCAAGCCTTTGCCCAAGAATTTTATCATAAGCCGGACTTGCATCTTCGTCAAGCGCTGTCAGAAAATTGAGTTTAACGCCGCTTTCTATCATATTTTTGCTTATATTCAACAATCTGTTTACGCTGCCGCCCTCATAAAGGTCGGTGACCGTCAGCACACAGGTATTTGCAGGCGACGATATAAGCTGTTCGCAGTAAGCAAGCGCCTTGCCAATATTCGTACCGCCGCCAAGCTGTATACTCATAAGCACTTGAGCGGGATCTTCCGCCTCATCTGTCAAATCTACTACGGCAGTGTCAAATATAACAAGTTTTACTTCGGCAAACGGCAAATTCGATATTATCTGCGCCATAACTGCGCTGTATATCACAGAACTTATCATCGAGCCGCTTTCGTCTATGGCTATAATAACGGTCTTGCGGCTGTATCTTTTAACACGGTCGTTAAAAAAGATATTTTTTATTATCAATCTTTCGTTTTCCTTATCGTAATTTTTAAGATTGGAACGTATGGTCTTTTTTATATCAAGATTTCTTGCCGAATGTATACAGCTTGAACGCGAACGGTCTATTTTGCCGATAATTGAACGGCGCACATCATTTTCTATTTTTTTGCGCAATTCTTCCGCGACCTGTTTTGCGATTTTTTTAGCAATTTCAAGCACTTCACCATGCATAAGATGTTTTAGCTGCAAAACCGTTTTTAATAAGTCCATATCGGGTTCAAGTTTTTCAAGCACCTCTTTGTCGGTCACAAGCTCTGTCATATTAAATTCGTCAAGAGCATGCTTTTCAAGCACTTCTGCGGTCTGTTTCGGAAAAAGTTTCCTGACTTTCGTTATCCACTCCGCAGCGGTCAGAACAGAATCGCCGGAGCCGCCCATGCGTTCGTTCAAATGTACATCGTCGCCCCTTGCGTTATCGTAAAGACGGTCAAGAAGTTCCTCCATACTTGCAAATGTTGCAATTTCCCTTTCACTGCCGCCAAAGTCAAGTTTTTTGCCCGAAAAGCTGCCTAAAATAAGCCGCCAGCGATTTATAACGGTTTCATTGTCGGTCATCTTATTTCCTCCATTATTTCTTTGTCCATAAGTTTGCCGAAGGTATAAAGCGATTCGTCTATTGCCGTTTCATACAGGATATTATCGCTTTTGGTTTTGTTCAGTTCCGCCGCAGCCGCTGCCACAGTCTGTACCTCGGACGGAGTAAAATAACTGAAAGCAAGCCGCATTGTCGGCAGTATTTCCATAAATTCTTCATGTTCCATATCTCTTAGCAGAGTATTGGTCATTTTCGTAAACGAGTTATCCGCAAGCGCAATATCCCTTGCTGTTTCAAACAAACCTTTAAGATAGCCCGTACCCTGTTTTCTGACTTCCGAGCTGCCTTTAAGATAACCTTTCATGGCATTTTTGGCAGCCTGACCGTATTTTGGATCCATGGCATACAAAAGCCCCATTGCTGCCCCGTATACCGAGGGTTCTTTTTTGTCGCTTTCGGCAAGCGTAAGCAGCACACTGCCGAAAGTTTCCCTCATGTCGGTAAGTATGCTGTCGCTTGCGCTGTACATTATCTTCATTATCTTTATGCAGTCGCCTGCCTGTTCTGTGGGAATATCTGCCATTGACGGCAAAGCCGAGAGCAGTTTTCCGAAACATTTTTCAAGCTGAACAAGAGAACTGTTATATTCCGTTTCATAGAGTTGTTCCAATTTGAAAAGCATTTCAAACCTGTGCATACCTGCGCCCAGTGAAAAAAAATCACCGTCTTGCATAAGAATATTTTCTATCAGCCGAATATCGTCGGATCCAAGCGGAAGCCCCATTAAAAAGCAGTCTACGGCGATCTCTGCCGCTGTTTCAAGCCGATGTTCCGCTCTCAGTCTTTTTTTTGCTACCGAAAGACACGCTTCTTTTATGGTAGTACCTTCAGCCGTATGATCGGTAAGAATCGAATCCACGTTAGGTGTTCTCTTATAACGCCAGCTTTCTCTTACACGGCTTCTGTCTTTGTTTCTGTGAAGGTCGGGACCTTTCAGCATTTTTGCAAAATCGCAATCCAGGAAATCGAGCCTATGAAAAAATTTACTAAGCTCCGATGACTTTTCCGCAGCAAACAGCGGTACATCCACATCTTTAGGTATGCTTGTTTTGTATGACAGACCAAATTTTTCACAATTTGACTCAAAGTCTGTTATCAGGGGCGATATATGGGTCTTGTCGCCTATACATCCAATTTCGTTGCCTGTTGCAAGTTTGGAAAGTATTTTTAGCGGCATAGACGACGAAAGTGTTTTTTCGCCTTTTATAAATGTGCTTGTAATGCCGTCCGTCAGCTCAGCCATACCGCATTGTTTTATATTTCTCAATGCGCAAAGCCCCTGCATAAGACTTCGCGCCGCGCTTACGTCAGCCATTGAAACCGGTATATCCGATTTCGCGCATTCCTTCGCGGTAAGCGCAAGCAAATCAAGTGTGACGTAATCATATACACTGTCGGGTTCATCGTTTTGAAGCAGTTTTACGGCTATTTCGTCATAAAATTTCGGCGTTCTCATACCCGATGCATAACCATGCAGGGCATCGGAATTTTCATAAGAAAAAACGGTCGGAAAACAGCCCGAATCCCCGTCATGTATCTTATGCTGCTTTACGGGCTTTACACTGCCGTTTTGTATGATTTTGTAAATGCCGATACTGTGAAAACCGCCTGTGACGACCAGAACACGCTTATATTCCTGCATGGCAGCCAAAATGTTGTATGCCATATGTGTTTCTCTTTCAAGAGTAGCGTCTTTTTTGAGCCTGTCCTCATTTTCGTACTGCCTTGTCAGTATACAATATGTATGCATTTGTTTTACAAACTGCTTCGGCGTCAGATATATGCCCGATATTTCAAAATATTTCTCCCAAAATTCCTCAAAAGTGCGGATATTTGTTTTTTCGCATAATATATCGTAAAATTTGCTTAATATAAGCCTTGAATCATCGCCGTATGTTTGTTTTTTGCCTGCTTCTTCTTTTCTCAGTCCCTCGTTTTTTTCGGTATGTATCAATATCTCATAGTAAGGCAGGTCTATGAATTTTGACGGTATGCCCAGTTTTTTTGCCTGTTTTACAGCATTATATTCGGGTGAGGCATATAAAAACGGATAGTAGCATTTGTGATCTTCGGCGTCCTCGGTCACAAGTTTTTTTCTGTCTTTATAAAAACAGTAAAATGCCGCAGGAAGCCTTGTGTTTTCGTCCGAAAGAACGGGGATAAGCTCGTTTGCGTTTTCGGGACCTTCTATAAGTATGATGTCGGGCTTATATTCGGCTATTGTCCGTACAAGCTGATATGAACAAACGGGGCTGTGATGCCTTATAGGAAAAAGAAGCAGCGGCGAATCCATATCATAAGGTATTATTTCAGCAGCTTTGCCGTCTGTAAATAGTCTTTCCATAGTCCACCTTCCTTAGCGCTTTTTTCCTTGACTGCGGTGCGGAAATATCCTTTCAGTTTTTCAAGATCGTCTTTATTTTCTTTACATACGGCACCAAGCAGATTTTCGGTAAGGATACGAAGGTCTGTTTTTCCGTCGCCGTAATACCATGCGTGGCTCATTGTCTGATAAAAGACCGATACAGCCTCTGCCGTACTCATAACTGCGGCAGGCTTTTCTACCATTGTACCTTCTGCGCTTATCCCTTCGCGCAATTCGTGATATGTAACGGCAAGAAGTTCAGCAACATCCGTATCGACAGGCATATCTATATGTCCGGCGGCGGCAAGATCCCGAGCCTCGCGGACGATTATTTCTTTTTCAAGACGCACATCTTTTATCGGCTCTACCGTTTCAAAATTAAAACGCCTTTTAAGCGCTCCCGACATTTCGTTAACGCCTTTATCCCTGGTATTTGCCGTGCCGATTATATTAAACCCCGGTTTTGCAAAAACAAGACCCTCGTCGCCGAGTTCGGGTATATTCAATATCTGATCGCTCATAACCGATATAAGACTATCCTGTATTTCGGCAGGGGTACGGGTTATTTCCTCAAAACGTGCAAAAATGCCTTTTTCCATACCGATGAGCAAAGGCGAAGGAACAAGAGCTTCTCTGCACGGTCCTTTTGAAAGCAGCAAAGCATAGTTCCAGCTGTATTTTATCATATCTTCCGCTGTGCCTGCCGTACCTTGCACGGTGTTTGTGCTGATACCGCAGCAGGCAGCCGAAAGAAGCTCGGACAGCATTGTTTTGGCAGTGCCGGGTTCGCCCACAAGCATAAGACCGCGATTGCCTGCAAGCGTTATTATACAGCGTTCGACAAGCGCATCGTTGCCGTAAAATTTTTTTGATATTGTTATTTTACCCGTCGGTGCTTTCACTTCCCCGCCAAGTATAAAGGTGCGGACAGCTTTTGGTGAAAGTTTCCAGTTTTCGGGTCGTTTGCCTGTATCAGATGCAGCCAGTGCATCCAATTCTTCTTTATATCTTATTTCAACAGGCGGTTTAATGAAGCGTTCTGCCATATAATATCTTCCTCTCTCTCGGTTTACGGCAATATTTTATATACAGCCATATTGATTATATTATATATTATAACCAAGCCGTTTTCAATAAAATTTTAATAAATATTGCGAATAAGAGAAAATCAAGCTGCCGACTTTTTTGCTTTTGTGCGCTATAATATTCTTAGTCATAACGAAAACTCTATGGTTTTATTTGTTTGAGGTAACCTGAACATACCATTTTCATTATGACTTTTCTATTTTTTGTGTGTCTTATTTGATTATACAACTAACCTCAAAAACTTTTTTTACAAAAAAAACAAATTATGTTGAGGTACAATAGATAGGTAACACTAAAAATAAAAAACAAGGTCCAACCTTTTTATGGTATAATTGAATTTACC
>CANRCU010000046.1 GCA_947629215.1 uncultured Clostridia bacterium | reverse complement strand
CCTGTTATTTAAGGATAATCGGCAGCGGTGTTGCCATGTTTGCTGTGATAATGCTGCTGAAAGGCATTATTTCATATGATCTTATGAGTAATGTGATAGCTCTTTCGTATCAGAAAATACATCTTGTGCGGCTTATGCTGTTTGTATGCCTTGGGGCGCTGACATATGGTATAGTGCTGCTTGTTTCGGGCGAAATAACCGGCGAAGTAAAGGCTTTGATAAAAAAACTCTGAAAAATTTTTATAAATAAATTCGGTACAGGCAATATTTTGCCTATTCGGCATAGAATTAAAGTGTAAAAAAATTTTTTGGAGGTAATTATGAATAATAACATTATCTGGATCATTATTATTTTATTGCTTTTGGGCAATAACGGCGGTTTCCTTGGCAACCTGTTCGGCGGCAGCGGCTGCAGCGGTAATGACAGCACATGGATAATAATTCTTGTTTTGCTGCTGTGCTGCACAAATAACGGCTTGAGCATTTGTGATAATAATTGCTGATTGTAAGAACTTGCAAATAATATTGAAAACTTTGAGTAAAAAAACAAACAAAATGTAGATATTTCATTTGTCGGCAGGTAAGTTCCTTGCCTATTTATACTGACCCCCAAAAGTTAGACCAAAAACCTAACGACAGGAGGTCAGTTTTTATGTTAAGAATTAAAAAAGATGTTGTACAGGCATACAATGAGTTCAGAGAAAAAGGTTTGATGTGTTTGTAAAAAGAAGAAAATACGCTTTGGAATACAGTCAATAAAGTAGAATACATAAATTAGTTTCTGTCTACTTTTTTAGTATAGCACCACGGGCGGTAAAAACAGATCCTTCAAGAGTAAACGACGATAATGTTAAGGGCAGAATGTGCGTGCTTGTCAAAAACAGGCTGTCGTAAAGGAAGCTTGTTTTGATTAGGTAAAACAAAAAGACCGAAATGATCGGTCTTTTTTAATCGGGGCGACAAGATTTGAACTTGCGACCCCCTGAACCCCATTCAGGTGCGCTACCAAGCTACGCCACACCCCGATATACATTTATTATAACATTATCTTGAATAATAGTCAAGAAAAACTTTTTGGAAATTTTGCAACTAAAAATATCGCAGCATTTGGGGTACGAATATTACCGACAAAGAACCAAAATTTTTTACCTGCAAAAAGACTTCCGCCGAAACGGAAGTCTTTCAAAGTTGTATTCTGAAACCAAAATCGGTTTATAAGCGAACAACATTTGCTGCCATAGGACCTTTAGGACCGTCAACCAGCTCAAATTCAACTTTCTGACCTTCATCCAATGTTTTGTAACCTTCGGAATTGATAGCCGAAAAATGTACAAATACATCGTTTTCACCTTCAACGGAAATAAAACCGTAGCCCTTGTCACCGCTGAACCATTTTACAGTACCTTGTTTCATTTAAAAATCCTCCTGAAAAATAAAAAATACTTTAATATCATACCCGAATCAACGCGGTATTAATATTCTAATATATAAAATAACATATTTTTCCAGAAATGTCAATTGAAATTTGCCGACAATTTGTGACGATAATATCCCAAATAACACCTTTTATAATTTTGTTTGCATTGCAAAAAATAATATTGGCGCAAAAAAAAGGGGGTGTTGATATGACAGATGAATTGGAAGAAAATGAGAAAAGATTTTTGGTGGGTCTGACATTTTGCGGCGACGATGATCTGCTGCATTTGTCGGAGGGAATATCGAGCGATACGGGCGGTTTTTACGAAACAATGAAAAACCGATATGTAAAGAGGCATAGAGCCTCAGATTAAAGGGCATCTCTGAGTTTTTTCAGAGCCTTTGATTCTATGCGGGACACATAGCTGCGGCTTATGCCGAGCATAGCGGCAATTTCACGCTGTGTGACCTCACTGCCCGTTTCTATGCCGTAGCGCAGGCGAATTATAAGCTGTTCACGCTCGGTCAGCACTTCGGGCAATTTTTTGGCAATAAGCTGTATTTGCAGTTTATCTTCTATGCGGTCTTCTATACTTTTTGAATTATCCGCTATTTTATCCTGCAAAGTGACTTGGTTGCCGTCTTTGTCCGTGCCTATGGGGTCTTGCAGGCTGATGTCACTGCGGTGCTTTTTAACGCTGCGCAGGGTCATCAGTATCTCGTTTTCTATGCATCGCGCGGCATATGTGGCAAGTTTGCTGCCTTTTGACGGGTCAAAGGTGGAAATGGCTTTTATAAGACCTATTGTGCCGACCGATATAAGGTCTTCGCTTTCTTTACGGTAGTTGGAGTATTTTTTGACTATGTGAGCCACAAGCCTGAGATTGTGTTCCGTCAGCTTATCACGCGCGGCATTGTCGCCTTTTGCCATACGTTCAAGACATTCCTGTTCTTCTTTGGCTGACAGCGGTCCCGGAAAACACCCTGTTCCGCCTGCGTAGGAGAATGCAAAAAAAGAATATAATAAAAACACAGTACACGCTCCGTTTTACCGTTGTATTGTATGATATGTAAAAAAAGCGTGTTTTGTGCTTTTCCAAATGAAATTGTTTGGCGGTTTTCTGTTTTGCACAGCATTGATAATTAGACTGTTATGAGTACGCAGAGTATATGTGTAGTACGAATATCTTTGCCGATATGGGTTTATGCCGGATATAAAAACGGCTGTCACAAACAGCGGAAATGTTGTTTGCGGCAGCCGTTTAATTTATTTCAAATTATTCTTCAATATCAATTTTGATACCAAGCTCTTCAAGCTGTTTTTCATCCACAACATTTGGCGCGTCGGTGAGCAGGCAGCTTGCGTCCTTCACCTTCGGGAAAGCTATTACATCGCGGATACTTTCCGCGCCCGTCAGCAGCATTATTATACGATCCAGACCAAAGGCAAGCCCGCCGTGCGGTGGTGCGCCGTATTTGAAAGCATCGAGCAGGAAACCGAAACGTTCCTGCGCGTCCTCCGGTGTAAAGCCGAGCAGACCGAACATAAGCCCTTGTATTTCCTTGCTGTGTATCCTTATGCTGCCGCCGCCAAGCTCGCAGCCGTTCAGCACCATATCATACGCCTTGGCGCGTACTCTGCCCGGGTCGCTTTCGATATATTGTATATCCTCGTCCATAGGCGCTGTGAACGGGTGGTGTACGGCAACATAGCGCTGTTCTTCCTCGTCATATTCAAGCATGGGGAACTCCGTTACCCAAAGGAACTTATAATCGTCGGGCTTGAGAAGCTCCGGACGGTTTGCACATTCAAGACGCAAAGCGCCGAGAGCATCAAAAACGACTCTGTCTTTGTCTGCGCATATAAGTATAAGATCGCCTGTTTTTGCATTGAAACGTTCGGCTATTGCCTGCAATTTTTCATCGTCGAAAAATTTTGAAAGCGTGGTCTTGAAACCGTTTTCGTTGACAACTATCCATGCAAGCCCCTTTGCGCCGTAAGTTTTTGCAACTTCAACAAGCGCATCTATCTGCTTGCGCGGCAGACCGCCAAGACCTTCGCCGTTTATGCCGCGGACACTGCCGCCTGCGTCAATGGCATTCTGGAACACGCCAAATTCGCTGCCCGAAACTATATCCGTGATATTTTTAAGCTCCATACCGAAACGAATATCGGGTTTATCCGAACCGAAACGCTCCATAGCCTCGTTCCATGGCATACGCAAAAAAGGCGTTTCTATGTCCATATTTTTTATTTCTTTAAATATCTTTTTGATGAGCCTTTCGTTTATATCCATTATATCGTTTTCGTCAACAAAAGAAAGTTCCATGTCGATCTGTGTAAATTCGGGCTGACGATCCGCGCGCAGATCCTCGTCACGGAAACACTTTGCTATCTGAAAATAACGGTCAAACCCCGACACCATGAGCAGCTGCTTGAAAAGCTGCGGGCTTTGCGGCAGAGCATAAAAATTGCCGGGATGCACACGGCTCGGTACAAGATAATCTCTTGCGCCTTCCGGGGTGGATTTGGTGAGCATGGGTGTTTCTATCTCTATAAAGCCTTCGTCCGAAAGAAAATTGCGGACTATACCGCACACTTTGTGACGCGTGATAAGATTTGCAGCCACATTCGGGCGGCGAAGGTCAAGATAACGGTATTTAAGCCTTAATTCCGTACCGACATTAACGCGTTCTTCAATGTGGAAAGGCGGTATTTCGGAACTGTTAAGGATACGCAGCTCTGAAACCGCGATCTCGATTTTGCCCGTTTTCATTTTGGGATTGATATTTTCGGGCGTTCTTGCCATAACTTTGCCTTTGACTGCTATAACAAATTCTTTGCCAAGCTGCTTGTCCTTTTCGACAATATCGGGGGTATTGACCGAATCATCGACAACGACCTGTACTATACCCGTTCTGTCACGCAATAAAATAAAAGAAAAATGGTTGTAAACACGGCGGTTGCTTACCCAGCCCATAAGGGTGACTTCACTGCCTATCATATTCTCGTCTACTTCGGCGCAGTAACAGCTGCGTTTAAGACCCTGCATTGTTTCACTCATTGTATAACTCCTTTCGGAAAAATTTAAAATTTATATGCTGTAATTATAGCATAATGTTACAAAAAAATCAACTTATTTTACGGACAGCGAAAAAATCGTCCGGATTACATTTTTTGACAATAAAATTATAATTTTGCCTATAAATTTTATGTAATATTCCAAATTGAAAAAAATATTTTTGGTGTTATACTGTAAATAGAGAGATTGTTTTTATTTTATAAAAGACTATTGATAAGGAGAACAACAATGGAAAATATTCGTAAACACCCTATCGGAAAACTTGGTTTGATCGGTATGCGCGGCTGCGAGGACAAGACACAGCGTATTGACGAATATCTGAAACAATGGTTTGTAGACGATTTCGGCGAGGAGATCGACACATTCAAAATAGATTACGCTTGTCCGCGTTTCAGCTCGGGCGAAGCAAAATCTGTCATTTATGAGTCTGTCCGCGGCTTTGATATCTATATCATAGTGGATGTGTTCAACTATGGCAAGACCTATAAAATGTACGGTATGGACGTTCCGATGAGTCCCGACGACCATTTTGCCGATCTTAAACGTGTTGTTGCGGCCATAGGCGGCAAGGCAAGGCGTATAACGGTAATTATGCCCATGCTTTACGAGGGTCGCCAGCATAAGCGCAACGCGAGAGAATCGCTTGACTGCGCCTTTGCTTTGCAGGAATTGACAACAATGGGTGTTGACAATATCATAACTTTTGATGCGCATGACCCGCGTGTGCAAAATGCAATACCGCTTTCGGGCTTTGAAAATGCGCAGCCGTATTATCAGTTTATAAAGGCGCTTGTACGCAATGTACCCGATATAGAATTTGATAAAGAAAAACTTATGTTTATCTCACCCGACGAGGGCGGCATGAGCAGAAGTATATATTATGCTTCGGTGCTTGGTCTGGAAATGGGTATGTTCTATAAACGCCGTGACTATTCGCAGGTGATAAACGGCCATAATCCTATTGTCAGCCATGATTTTTTGGGCGATAATGTGGACGGAATGGACTGCATAATAGTAGACGATATGATAGCTTCGGGCGAGAGCGTTATCGACGTTGCCAAAAAGCTGAAAGACAGGGGCGCAAGACGTATTTTTGTTTTTGTAACTTTTGCGCTGTTTGTAAACGGTCTTGACAAATTCGATGAGGCACACCAAAAAGGATATTTTGAGAAAATTTTCTCAACCAATTTGGTATACAATAATCCCGAACTTAAAAATAAAGAATGGTATGTTGTGGCAGATATGTCAAAATATATTGCGCTTTTCATAGATACGCTTTATAAAAACAAGACCATTTCCGAATTGCTCGATCCGGTCAAAAGGATCAAGAATTTCCTTGAAAAAAACAATAAGATATGATAACAAAAGGCTGCCGCAAATATGAATACTGTTTGCGGCAGCCTTTATTTTATTCGCTTACAAGCGGTTCATGTATAACATCGTCGACTACGGGTTCCGTGATAGGAGCCTGTTCTTCGGGTAATTTTTTTGTAGTAGGCTCGGTTGCGGGTTCCGCAGGCGGCGCTGCGGTCGTCTGTATCGGTTCCGGCTCTTTTGTTGTGGTTTGTGTTACGGGCTGAGCCTGAGTTGCGGGTTGAGCTTTTGTGGTAGCTTGAGTTGCAGGCTGAGCCTTTGTAGCCACTTGAGTTGCAGGCTGAGCTTTTGTAACAGGCTGAGTTTTTGTTGTGTTCTGTGTTGTGGGCTGAGTCTTAGTTGTTGTCTGAGTTGTTGCAATTGTTGTTGTTTCGGTCGTGCTTTCTGTCGTCGTGGTCGTTGTCGTCGTTGTAAAATCGGGCAGAACAGTCATTTTGCCGACACCGCGTTCGTTTGTATAATAGCACACAACGGGCATACCCGGGTAAACATATCCGTATATCTGTTTTGCCGTATTCAGCGAAAGATTGACACAGCCGTGCGAACCGTGCGTAAGGTAACGCGAACCGCCGAACGAACTTTGCCATGTTGCATCGTGCAGACCGATACCGCCGTTAAACGGCATCCAATAGCTTACGGGCGTTCTGTAATTTTCGCCTACCAATATAGCGGGACTCATTTTTTTCTTTAATCTGAAAGTACCGGGCGGTGTTATCCTATGCGGCGGAAGCCCCGTTACACAGGGAGCATCGAGTATACGCTTTCCGTTTATCCAAAGGTATACATGCTGGTTTGTAAGATCGACTTCGACATAGCTGCTGCCGATGTCGTCATTGCCGTGACCCACGCCCATAACGGAATATACAGGGTATCTCACGGTATCTTTGCCCGCTTTTATAACGTTGACCAAAGACTGTACTTCGGTTTCCTGATCGATAAGCCAGCCGAAGTCACCGCCTTTGACCGTGGTGCGTGAACCGAAGGCAGTCAGGAACTCTCTTGTCTGACCGTAGGTGTTGAAAGTCTTTGCAAACTCCGCCACCCATGCTTTCACTTTGTTTCTGTCAAAAAAGACGTCGTAATTATCCGTTACAAAAAGCCATGTGTTTATAAGCTCTTTGTCAATGATAAAATGTTCTGCGCCGGGTCCCATGTTAATGGTTATTTTCGGCTTTATATATGCGTTTGCTTGGTTGCAGGCATCTATTACTTTTTGAGATCCTGCCGTATATTCGGGCATTTCGTAACATTCGCTTTCAAGCAGGTCTATATTGCCGTCAAGTTTTGACGCTGCCTCTGTAACAGCGGCATAAAGTTTTTCGGTCACTATCTTGTCGCCGTGTACACCGTCGACTATGATATATTCGCTGCCGTTGTATACGATCGAGGCATTGCGGGGCGGTGTATCGGGTCGATTTGCAAGAATATCAAGATTGTCAACAGCGTCCTTGACCATGCTGTCATCACAGACAACGGCGTTTTCGGGCATGATATTTGTTTTTTTGAAAAGACCGACGCCCCACAGCATGGGTTTTTGCGCTGTAAGCAAATCGTTTATTTCGGTGGATACATTGTATTTCAAGCCGATATTCTCTGCGCTGATGGTAGCATTTTTGCCGTTTTCGTCGGTTATGGTCAGCGTATATTCAACAGCGGCATTATTCAGCTTTGTTTTGACAGATTCGGCATTTCTGCCGGAACAGTTTATACCGTTTATTATCGTCCCCGGATGAAAAAAAGCACGCCGGTCAGCGCATAACCGAGTACGAGGGCAAATATCACCATTGCCGCCGTTATCAGGGCGCTGTTTTTTTCCGATTTTCCCGAAGATGACGAAACTTCGTTGTTCAGAGTGCTGTTTTCGTTTTCGTTCATATCATTTATACCTCTTTTATCGCATGATTAATGTATATGATACCAAATTTTTCAAATAAAATCAATATATTTCAGGCATTTAATTATTTCAAATATATTACAAAAAATTGTGTTGAAATAGGTCACGGTTTATTATATACTGATTTATATATTATAATGAATATTGGAGATAATAAAAAATGAATGCAGGTAAAATACCGAATACCATATTGGAAAAAATTATACTCGAACCTCTGAAACAATACGGCATTAAACGCAGCGAAGTTTTATCCGCGCCGTCGGTGGGCGAGGACTGTGCTGCCATAACCATGGACGGGGGAACACTTTTGCTTTCTACCGACCCTATAACGGGCGCTGTTAACAATATCGGCAAACTTGCCGTAAATATCAATGCAAATGATATTGTATCGGCAGGGGGCGAACCCATAGGCATTATGATAACGGCGCTACTGCCCGTAGGTACCGAAATATCCGAGATAGAAAAAATAATGAAAGAAGTCTGTGTCAGTGCAAACGAGCTTGGTATGGCAGTGCTTGGCGGTCATACCGAAATAACCGAGGCTGTCAACAAACCGATACTCAGCTGTACCGTTGTAGGCAAATGCCAAAAAATTATATCCACGGGCGGAGCGAATGTCGGTGATAAAGTCATTATCACAAAAAGCGCGGGGCTTGAAGGAACGGGCATACTTGCAAAGGACAACCGTGAGTATCTGCTTGGATATTTGCCCGAAGAGGTCATTGACAGGGCAGCCTCTCGGCTTGAAAAAATATCTGTTCTGAAAGAGGGAAGAGTAGGTGCGGAATACGGCGCCACCGCTATGCATGATATAACGGAGGGCGGTGTACTCGGCGCTTGTTACGAGGCGGCGGAGTGCAGCGGGAAAGGGATAAATGTATATCTTGACAAAATACCTTTAAGCGAGGAAACAAAACGTATTGCCGAAATATTTAAAATTGACCCTTACAGGCTTATTTCAAGCGGCTGTATGCTCATAACTCACCCCGAACCGGAAAAAATGATCGAAGAGCTTGAAAGAGAGGGTATACCGGCAACGGTCATCGGTGAGATAACAAACGGTGAAAAGTTCATCATCGACCAAAACGGGGATACACATGTGCTTGAAGAACCCCAAAGCGACAGCCTTTATCTTATAAAAAAAGACGATGCGGGAACGTAAAAACGCTGTATCTTTGGCAATTGACTTTTTATGCGGAAATATGATATAATAATATGAAGTCGATCTATAATTGTCGATATGTTTAAGGAAAGACCAAAAGGAGAGATATTTATGAAAAAAACAGCAGTTTTTCTGCTTGTTTTGGCAATATGTCTGCTTATGCCGCTGACAGCGGCGGCAGCGTCCGCGCAAAAATATAATCTTATGACCGGGGGCGGCAAGATAACCGCATATGTGATAGAGGACGAAGTTTATGTCCGTCCGCAGGAGCTTGCGAAGGTCTATGCAGGCACATCAATGAATTTTGATGTAAAAACGGTTGACGGCGTACTTGTTGTGACACTTAACAAAGACCTTTCCGACGGAGTGGAAAGATTGAGGTCACGCTCGTCTTATGACGATGTGACGGTCGAACCCGTTGAGTTCGGTATTGCGGGTATAGATGCAAAGGGCAGCGTTACAGGCGTTACCATTGAAAAACAAAGGCTGATAAAACTTAAAGATTTGGGCAGTATCGTCGGTTTCAGCTACACAAGGAATAAAGAAACGGGCGCTGTACATATAGAAAAGACCTCATCTCCGCTGATAGGTCTGAGCGGTGAAACGGGGCTTTTACCTGAAAATTATATCAATATGGCTGCGGGAGTGCTTTACGGGAGCCTTGCCTCGAATGATGAGCTAAGGGTGCTTTCAAAAAGCGCAGGCATTGTCAGACTGCTTGTTTCGCAAAACAGCGATAAGAATGTTGAAATATCCTCGGATTCGCCGCTTGCAGTGCTTGCCGCAGGCAGGATAAGCGCAAAATTGCAGGAATCCGATGAAAGAGATATAGATCCGAATAAACCTATGGTTGCACTTACTTTTGACGACGGTCCGCGTGAAGGCAATACCGAAAGGATCCTTGACGCTCTTGATGAGGTTGGCGGAAGAGCGACTTTCTTTATGGTCGGTACAAATGTTGAACAATACCCCGACACTGTCGCGGCGGTAGCAGAACAGGGCAGCCAGATAGCCAATCATTCATACAGTCACCCTCAGCTGACTACGCTTGGCACCGAAGGCGCACTTGAGGAGATAAACAAAACAAACACCCTTATAAGCAATGCCGCAGGTGTTGTACCGGATACGGGCAGACCGCCTTACGGTTCTATAGACGATGATATAATCGCCGCTTCGGGAATGGAGTGGTATAACTGGAACATAGATACGCTCGATTGGAAATATAAAGATGCCGATACGGTATACAACAATGTTATGAGCGAAGTGACCGACCGTGATGTCGTACTTATGCACGATATACACGAAACGACGGTGGAGGCGGCTTTGCGGATAATACCAAAGCTCAATGAAATGGGATACCAGCTTGTCACCATAAACGAGCTTGCCGAGGTCATCGGCGACCCGCAGGACGTTTCGGGGCATATAGACAGCTGATTTGAACTCGGTCAATGGAGGATGATATGAAACTATTTAATAAGAAAAAAATTCTCTTACCGCTTGGTATTGTGCTGACTGTGCTGTTGACTTCGTGCGGCAGCAAGGAGCTTACGGAAGAGAATGCTCAGGCGATTGTAGAGAATTTTTTGCAGGATTTCAAACAGTACAAATATACGGATATGTATGCTCTTACGCATGATGCTCACCCTTATTTTCAGGGTATGTATGACGAAAGCGTACCAAGCAAGGTCGCTTTATTCAACGGATTGAGCGACGGGTTGGAGTATGAGATAACGGGTGTTGTTGTCGACGGCAAAGAAGCGGTGGTAAATACTCATGTGTCAAATGTTGATGCGCAGGCTGTTGTGAGCAAAGCGACCGAACAGTATGTGAACACGCTGACCGAAATGGAGGAAAGCGAGGCTGAAAATACCGATATGGACGCTTTGCTTTCGAAGATACTTGCGCAAAATGCGGATGACCCCGATGCCGAGCGTATACAAAAAGATACCGTTTTCAATTTAGTAGAACAAAACGGTGAATGGAAGATAGAAAGCAATATTCTTATTTATGACGATATTACCGGCGGATATGTGATACCCTATACGTGGAACAACATTCAGGCAGTCGGTTAATAAAGCTGTCTAATATCATTTACAAAAAAAATCATCATTTTTTTATATTATTATGTAAATTGATACTTGATTTTTAAGTCGAAATATGATATATTTTGCAATGTATGATTTTGCCCGAAAAGGGCTTAAACTTATGATAATTGACGTTATGCCCTATAAACGGCATAACGATAAACTAAAGCCGATCGCTGCGTGCGTGCGCACTATGGCGATACTGCACCGAAAGAATTTTACAAGGGAGTGGATTTTATATGGCAAAGATCGCCGTATTGGGCTACGGTACAGTCGGTTCGGGCGTTGTTGAGGTAATAAAGACCAACAATGCGCTGGTCAACGAAAAGGCGGGAGAGCCTTTAGAGGTGAAGTATGTTCTGGATCTGAGAGATTTTCCCGACGATCCCGTTCAGAAGATCATCACACATGACTTTAACGATATACTCAACGATGATGAAATTTCCGTTGTTGTTTAAGT
>CANRCU010000045.1 GCA_947629215.1 uncultured Clostridia bacterium | reverse complement strand
TCTATTTTGCAGGCAAATGCTTTGTTGTTTCTGAACCAGTCGTAGCTGTTGCAGACCTGCTCGGACAGCTCGTTTTTACGCAGACCGCTTATCATGGCTCTGAACGCCGGTACAGGCGCGGGCGGTACAGAATCATATACGGCATTTTCCTCCGTCAATTTGGGAAACAGTTTTAATATTTTTGTAACGACGGGTGAACACAGTGTTCTTTTCCCGTTTTCGTTAAAAGATGCATAACTTATATATACCTCGTTTTTGGACTTTAAAAGCAATGAATACACCGCAAGATCCATCATATTTATTTTTCGCAGATTATCAGCCGACATTTCAAAATAATTTTCTGTAAGAAAACTTCTTTCCTTATCGGCAAAAAGCCCAATTTCATTGACAAACGGCGGTATACGTCCCTCATTCACACCAAGTATAAAAAGCGTGTCTATATCGGGCAGACGGCTTCTGTCCATATCGCCTATTATAACATGGTCCTGAGTAGGCGGAATAATGCTTATGCTGCAAAGCTCCAATCCCGATTTAAGAACAGCCGTAAACTCGGCTATATCGGTTTCACCGTCAAATATTTCCGCCATAGTCGCAAATATATCCGAAAGCTCTTTCCATATACGCGTATGCTGCCGATATGCATTCTGATCGTCACGGCTTTTTGATATAAGCTCGTCCAATTTCTTGTCTGTGCCTATTTCAAATAAAAGGTCATAAATTGCATCAATGATATAGCCCGTGCCGTATTTCTTTCCCGCGCGTATCTTCTGTCTTATTTCGGAAATACTTTCCGTCAGCTTGTTTTTTGCGGAATTTATTCTTTCAACATCTTCTTCGCCGTTTTTCAGACCGAAACGCCATTCTTCCATATCCCATGCGCCTGCGCCCACATCATGTTTAAGCGTATAATTTTCAAGATAAAAGGCGTCCTCCTCGTCTATCGGTGAAAAATAGTTTTTTGCATAAGAAAAAATATTTTTAAACCCGTAGCACAGTATATCCAACACCGACAAAACAAGCGCGGTCAGCGGATGCTGAGTTATCGGACGGCTGTTATCCATAAATACGGGAATACCGTATTCCGTCAGTTTGTTTTTGACCGCCGTTTCATAACTTTTGTCGATTATTATGCCTATAGAATTGCAGCGCAGCCCGCGTCCGTACAAAAGCTCGGTTATTTTGCGGCATACGGCGTCAAGTTCGCTTTCAATATCTTCTGCACGTATAAGATGTATATTTTCGGGTACGGAATCAAAACCCTCCGCATTTTTTGCAAAATAATATTTTTGCAGATATAAAAAATCCTCCTGTTCTTTATGACGTATACTGCCGCTAAGACATGTCAGGTCATCTATTATACAGCCACACTCCTCCGCCATATCCACAAGGCGGTTGACAGTCCTTTTAGACTCAAAATATATATCGTATACCGAATATTTTTTTGTTCTCAGTGTTGAAAAATTGCCGTTCAGCGCAACTGTCACACTTTTTGCATGCAACATCAACTGTTTTATGACCGTGTATTCCTGCGGTATGAAATAGTCCATACCGTCTATAAAAATATGACTTTTGCGTATAAGCGGCGAATCCTTGATACCGCCCGACAGCATATCCAGCGTTTCTTCCGAGGCAATATATCCCTCTTTTATGCTGTCGCGGTATTTGCTGTAAATAATATACATATCCATGAGTTTAAGCCCGAGGCTTGTGTCTTTGCCAACACCGTCGCAGGCGGCAAGCAGCTTTTCGGGAGTTACTTCATATTGATAAAATTCCGTAAAAAGATTTACAAGATCGTCAAGAAAGCCTTGCTTATCTATAACTTTTGAAAAAAAAGACAGCTTGTCCTTGTTTTCGTATACTATCTTGCGTATAAGAAATGCTCTGCCCAATGATGACATGATTTTTTTGTTTGTATTGCGTTCGTTCATAACAACATATGCCAGACGTTTAAAACTTAACACACGCGCTTTCATTATGGCTTTGCCCGGACTTTTTTCTATAAGCATTCTTTCGCTTTCAAGTGTGAATTGCTGAGGCACAATATATATGGCGTTTTCGCCGTTTTTCTCCAACTCGGATATACGCTGCACGCATTCGGCTGTTTTGCCGCTGCCGCACTGCCCTATTATAAAATTAAGCGGCATATCTTTTCCCCCTTATAAACAAGCTTGCTTTAAATCATTTTGCATTTTTCAAATATTTCAAAAGCCCCTCGCAGCCTTCTTTTATATCTTTATATGTAATATCAAAATCCCCCGTATACCACGGATCGGCAATATTCTGACCTTTTCGTGCTGTAAAATCCAGCAGCTTATAAATTTTTCCGTCCCTGTCGTTACCGACTATTCTTTTTATATTGCGTATATTCATATCATCCATACCGATAATATAATCCGAGCGTTCATAATCCTGCTTTGTCAGACGCTTTGCGTAATGAGCATAAACGGGTACGCCGACTTCCCTTAACTTGTTGAGCGTTCCGTAATGCACTCCGTTGCCTATTTCCTCATAACTGGTCGCCGACGAATCCACCGAAACATCAAGACCCGCCTTCTTGACCATATCAGCCATAACAAACTCTGCCATTGTCGAACGGCAGATATTGCCATGGCAGACAAACATTATTTTTATCATATTATCTTACCTTTCTGTATTATCAAATATCATTATACCATAAACAAACAGATAATTAAATATTTTTTACGAATATTGGCATAAAAAAACTGCCGTGAAAAACACGGCAGTAAAATTTTTATTGTTGCGGACCTGCTGCAGCCAAACTTAGCATAACAGTCAGATTTCCGTTTTTACATCTTACTTTATCAATAAATTCTTTTGTATCCATATCGTCTTTCAGCTCTATATCATAGCTCAATTCAAACACGCTTCCCATATCGGCTGTTTTTATTTTTGTAAGACTGTAATTTGACGAATATTCGTCGAGTATTTCATCAAATATGCCCTTGAAATTCAAATTTTCGGGAATAGTTATTTTAAGCAGATAAACATTCTTTTTGGGTACGCCAAGTTTAGCCGCCCTGAAAACAAGTATTACTATACAGAATATGACCGTAAAAACAGCGGCATAGAGGTCACAGTTTCCACCGCAGGCAAGCCCGACAGCCGCCGTAAACAATATAAAACTTATATCCTTAGGTCCCGTTTGTATACTTCTGAAACGAATTATTGAAAACACGCCCGCAAGGCTGAACGCGCTCATCACATTGCTGCCTATAAGCATAACTATAAGCGCTATCAGCGTTGGCAGCATCAGCAAAGTATGGAAAAAAGCCTGAGCATAATTCACAACATCGGTAGTCAGTTTATAAGTATAGCCTATCATAAGCCCCAAAATAATTGTTATCACCATTGTAACTATCACGTGCGATATTGATATTTCACCCATAGATTTTGTCAGTATTTCAGACAGATCAAGCATAAATTTTCACTCCTGTTCCCGAAAGATATTTTTTATATTCCTCGCCGTATTTTGAAAACGACGTTTTAAAGATCTTATTTTCGCTAAGCAATTCCGTCAGCCACATGGGTATTGCTCCGCTGCACTTCACTTCCATGAGCCTTACAGTTTCTTCAAGCAGCGGAGAACCGCTGTCGCCGTATTCAAGCGAAAGTTCTTCACGGCGTGTTCTTATACTTTTATCAAAAGTTATACGAAGTGTTTTGTCCTCAGCTCCCACATAAGCCAGCCTGTCATAAGCGATATAGACTTTTGGAACCAGTTCGTATATACTGACAAAATACTTCAGTTCCTCTATGACCTGTTTGTTCATATACGGTTGATATATCGGCACTATCCCACGTGTTACAAGCCGCCCCGCCGCATTTATGCCTATCTGTGTACGCCGCTTGTTCACATTCTGATCAAATTTTCTTTTTATCTCCAAAAAAACGGGGCTGCCTGCATTCGGCACTCCGTAACTTCTGAGCCGAAGTTTTTCTTTGTATTTCGGTTTTGAGAGCGACTCTCTTATAAGCCGACTGTCGGCAGTATCATAATAGATATTGCATATAGTATAGGTCTTGCCGTTAACATTGTAACTGTCGGGGATAGTTCTGCCCTCGATACCCTTTCTCATCTTTTCATACTGTACGGTATTGAGCAGAAATTTTATTTCGTATCTGTTAAAAGTTTCTATCGCCATATTCTTACTCCTTGTTTTTTTGTTAGGATAAGTATAGAACGTCAAAATTAGAAAGTCATTAGATTAAACTTATAATTTAATGATATTGTGATCATAAAAAGGGGGTCATTGCAAAACCATTCGCAGCGACCCCGTTAAACCCATATTATAATGTTAACTGTGATTCATGCCGTTTGCTTTTTTCGGCATTAACGGCATACTCTACATATTTGCCCGTACCTATCGCAACGCAGCATATCGGCTCGTCAGCCAAAACGGCATTTATGCCCGTTTTTTCTTTTATCAGCTTGTCCATGCCGTAAAGCATAGCTCCGCCGCCCGTCATAACGATACCGCGTTCGGAAATATCCGCCGAAAGCTCGGGCGGAGTTTTATCCAGCACATAACGCACGGCGTCTATCACGGCAGCCGCGCATTCTCGCATAGCCTCGTTCATCTCGTCCGAAGTGACCTTTATCTTTGCAGGCAGACCGTTCAGCATATTTCTCCCCGATGCGTCCATGGTCACAACGGCAGTGTCGCCGTATACCGTACCTATATTTATTTTGAGCATTTCAGCCGTTCTTTCACCGATAAGCAAATTATGCTTACGTTTCATATAGCGTATTATAGCCTCGTTAAAATGGTCGCCTGCCGTCCTTATAGATGTACTGACAACATTGCCGCCAAGCGATATAACGGCTATATCCGTAGTTCCGCCGCCTATATCCACCACCATACTGCCGCAGGGGCGGTTTATATCTATGCCTGCGCCTATGGCAGCAGCGATAGGTTCTTCTATTATATATACCTGACCTGCGCCCGCAAAGCGCGTTATCTCCTCAACAGCCCGACGTTCGACCTCGGTCACTTTGCTCGGCACGCAAACAGCTATCTTGGGTTTTCTGAACCAATGCTTACCGACCGATTTTTCTATAAAATAACGTATCATTCTCTCGGTGGTATCAAAATCGGATATGACACCCTCTTTAAGCGGTCGCACAGCCTCTATATGCTGTGGGGTCTTGCCAAGCATACGCCTTGCCTCCTCCCCGACAGCCAATATTTCGTTTGTGAACTTATCCACAGCCACAACGGAAGGCTCTTGCAAAACGATGCCCTGACCTTTTTTATAGACCAGTACGCTTGCCGTACCCAAGTCTATACCAATATCAGAACCATAAAACAACATTGCTATTCCTCTTTTTCGATTTTTTTGATTATACGCAGCATAACTATCCTGTTTTTCTCTGCTTCTTCTATATGAAAAGTAAGAGCTTCGTCCTCCACGACTTCGCCCGTTTTGGGAAATCTGCCCAAAAGCCCCAAAACATAACCGCCGATAGTTTCGGCATCCTCCGACACAAGATCAACGCCCAACATATCGTTCACATCGTCAAGCTGGGTTATTGCCTCGACAATAAACTCATTTTCGTTTACGGGTACTATCTCGTCCTGTTCGTCGTCGTCACCGTCAATAATATCCCCGACAATTTCCTCTATCATATCCTGCAACGTGAGCAGACCCGAAGTACCGCCGTATTCGTCCAGCACTATAGCCATACGCACAGAATTTGTACGCATGATAGAAAACAGCTGCAAACACGGCTTTGACTCATAAGTAAAAAACGGTTCGGACATATAATCGTCTATTCTGAAATTTTCCGTATTATCAAGCAGCATTATATCCTTAAAAGACAATATGCCTATGATATTATCGGTCGTTTCGTTATAAACGGGCAGCCTTGTGAACTGTGTTTCGCGAAATATCCTGACAGTATCTTCATAACTTGCCGTTACCTCGACCGCCGTCATATCCGTTCTGGGTACCATAACATTTTCGGCCTTTGTGCTGCCGAAATCCACCACGTTGGTTATCATCTCACGTTCTGGCGTTTCAAGCACGCCTTCTTCATGGCTGACATTGACCATTGTCAGTAACTCCGATTCGGTAACGAGCGGAGTCGGTTCTCCCTGTTCCATACCCAAAATTTTGAGTATACCGCCCGTTATAAAATTAAGTATGATAATAAACGGCGTAAATACAAACATACAGACAGCTATCGGCTTTACAATAAACGCCGAAACTTTTTCGCAATTTTCTTTGGCATAGGTCTTAGGTGTTATTTCACCGAATACAAGCACAGCCATTGTCATAACAAACGTAGCAATGCCCACACCCTTGCTGCCAAACATATCTGTTGCTATAACGGTCGAAAGCGCCGACGCACCGATATTGACGATATTATTGCCGATAAGTATTGCCGAAAGCAGTTTTGATGGGTTATCCAACACTTTTTGAATAAGCTCGGCATTTTTTACTTTTTCATCGACCATATTTCTGAGCCTTATTTTGCTTATGCTTGTAAGCGCGGTTTCGGACGCCGAAAAGAAGCCCGAAAGCGCGATCAAGATAATACATATAACGACCTGTTTTGCATCGACATTGCTTACAGCCTCCGATGCCGCATGAGTAATACTTTCCGTCAAACTTTGTGCCGCCAGCAGCATACTATGGTAACTGTCCGGATCGGGATTCACTGAAGATCACACTCCTATATAATAAATATCTATTTTGTTATACCTTACATTTTCAGGCATATCCGCAATGTCTTTTACAACATCGGGACTTTAGTGAAATTATTATAGCATATTGTTATTTTTGTTACAAGAGTTATTTAAGCAAAATAAACTAATGTTAGAAATCGGAATTATATTTGTAATTTAATTGTAAAAGTCAATTTATGACAAAAAAAGGATCGCTGTAAACAGCGACCCTTTTTGACCCTTACGGGTTATTATTGATTATTCGTGATCAAATTCTTCGTCAAGGTCTGTGAAGAAGTCCTTAGCATCTGTTAAATCAGATGTAGCGTCCTCGATCTCATCCTCTGTCATATCATCAGCGATGTCAGCTACGATCTCGTCAAGGTCAGCGCTTTCTTTATCAAAGTCAGCCTTGTCGCCTTCGCCTAAATCTTCATAATGATTGTCTTTGATCTCATCTCTCAAAGCAACTACTTCGTCAGCAAGAGCGGAAAGCTCTTCAGCGGGTGTTGCTTCCTCTTCTTCTGCCTCAGCCTCTGCTTCTGCTTCTTCAGCAGCTGCGCGTTCTTCAGCCATTTCAACTACTCTGTCATATACATTACAGATAAGAACAGCAAGCTGTGCTCTTGTCATATCAGCCTTAGGTTCAAGGTTAGCGCCTGTACCTACAACCATATTCTCGCTTACAAGGTAAGCTGTATAAGGTGCAGCCCAAGCTGCAAGGTCAGCTCTATCTACAAATCTGTCAAGGCATGACTGATCGGCAGTTGTAACAGTTTCACCTAAGAACTCAAATGTCTTAGCAACAAGAACCATCATTTCTTCTCTTGAGCAGTACTTCTCAGGCTTGAATGTGCCGTCGCCGTAACCGCTTGCAATACCAACTTCGTAAGCAACGCCTACAGGATTGTAGTAGTACTTACCGTATTCAACATCGCTGAAGTTCTCGCTTGCAGCGCCTGTGATACCAAGTGTATTGTTGATCATGATGATAAAGTCTGCTCTCTTGCAAGGAGCTGAAGGAGCATACATATTGTTACCTACACCATGAACGATGCCAAGCTCGGCAAGTTTCATGATATAGCTGTAAGCCCAATGTGTAGGCGGAACATCAACGAAATCCTGTACAGAAACTCTGTTCGTAGGAGGTGTAATGGTAACTAACTTACCGTCCTTACCCTCGACTGTGAACGAACCACCCGTCGGTGTACTGTGAGTTCTTGAAGTAACTTCTGTTGTTGCCTCTACTGTGGTAGCAGCTTTATTGGAGCTTGAACCGCCGCCACCGCCGCCGCCACCACTGTGGCTCGGTCTGTCGGGTGTAACAGTTGTTGTTTCACTCGGTGCCTGTGTTGTTGTTTCGGTAGGATTATCAACACCCGGTGTCTGTGTAGTTGTTGTAGAATCATCAACCGGAGACTTGGTAGTCGTTGTTGCAGTTGTAGATTCTGTTGTAGATTCTGTTGTTGTAGTTGTAGTAGTTGTGGTAGTAGTAGTTGTTGTGGTAGTTGTTGATGTAGTAGGTACAGAACCCAAAACAATATCTACCGTGTTGTAAACACCTGTCTTGAGAATGTTGTCAGCGCCCGGAGTAGCTCTGAAGCCGCCCTGAACGATCACTACATTAAGACCTGTGGGTATCTTGCCTTCTGCAAGTTTAGCTGTTGCGGAAGAAAGAATATCAAAATCAATTGTAAAGATAGCGCCATCGCCCTTTACAATATAATTTTCTTCAACATCCTGGCTGTATGCAGCTATCTTGATACGACCAAGTTCAGCCTGTGTCAAAACGCCGTCAGCCCCTACTTCACCTTTTTCTTTGTAATCGGGGTTATCTTTTGAAGGTACATCTGCAATCTGCTTGTTAATAAGACCTGTTTCGCTGTAATCATCAAAACCTGCCTTACCTGCAAGTATACCGTCGAATTTACCGCTTGTAGCTTTAAGGACTGTAGGATCGTAATCTACAAATAAAGTAAAGTTATTGAAACCTTCCTCTGCATTCTTAACATAGAATGTTACGCTGGTTTTCTGACCGCCTTTTTCAATATCTTCTTTGGTAAGACCTGTAATATCGGCCTGCTCGTAACCGCCAACATAAACGCCCATAACAGGAGGTTCTGTTGTACCTTCCGAAGGAGTTTCCGTTGAAGGGTCCTTATAGTTTGCATCATAGGAAACTTCCATATAATAAATAGGCGGGTTAGTACCCTGACCGAGGAAATCAGCCTCTTCGCCTTTTTTAAGGTCTATGGTAAATATCTTATATTCATCAACTGCACTTTCGTTTTTGTATGCATTTGCATCTTCAACAACATATTCGCCGGCTGCATAAGCCGAAACACTGCTTGGTGTTGCAGCAACAGTATCTGCAACCTTTGCCAAATATACTGTCTTGTCTGCACCGACCTTAGCATAAAGTTTAACCGTTGCATCTTGCTTTGCTGTAATGGTAAGCTGTCTGCGTAAATTCACAGTTTCGGTTGTTCCGTCGGCTTTTGTAACTTTTGCGCCTGTTACGTCATCATTTGTGTTAGGACACATCCATACTGTGAACTCCTTGCCGTCTTCAAACTTAGCAACAGTAGGAGCATCGGCTGAACCGTCATACTTATTCTTCAAAGCAGCATTCTTTGAAACAACGCTTACAGCAGGAGAAACTTCGATCTCTTTGCCTGCATCGTAGAAAGCTTTATTGTTTTCGCCATTATTTGCTTTTACAAAGTCAGCTACCGTAAATGTTGATACGGTCTGCTCACCCGGTGTTACCGAAGGATCACCCGGTGTTTCGGAAGGATCGTCCGCTGTTGCTGCCGGTACTGCATTAATGGCATAGATAGGCGGGTTAGTACCCTGACCGAGGAACTCAGCCGTTTCACCCTTTTTAAGTTCAATTGTAAATGTCTTATACTCGTCGGCTGCACTGCTGTTTTTATAATCGTTATCAGCTACATCAACTGTATAAGCGTCGGTTGCCGTTTCCTTAGCCAATATAACTCTTTTGTCCGCACCGACTTTAGCATCAAGAGATACCGTAGTATCCTGATTTGCCGTAATAGTGATCTGTCTGCGTACCTTTAAAGTTTCGGTAGTTCCGTCAGCCTTGGTGATTGTTGCACTTGCAATTTCATCATTTGTGTTGGGACACATCCAAACAGTATACTCATTGCCGTTTGCAAACTTAGCAACCGTAGGAGCATCGGCTGAACCGTCATATTTGTTCTTCAGATCAACATTCTTTGAAACAACTGTAACGGAAGGATCAACCGCAATTTCTGTACCCTTTGCGACAAATACTTTGTTATTTTCGGCATTGCTGGCTTTTACAAGGTCTTCAACTATAAAGTTATAAGAACTTGTAGCCGCATAAGCAGAAACAATAGCATCTGCCTGTGTATATGCATACGCAGGGCTAACAAATACGCTTGTACACATCATGCTCGCAGCAAGCATAATGCTTACAATTTTCTTTGTTGATTTCTTCACTTTTTTTCCTCCTTTTTATATTTTTTTAAAATATTTTTTATTAATACCCTTCTTCGGGTATATGACGAACCCAAAGAAACATATTTGTACAGCCTTTATTATAAATGATATTTTGCTAAAAGTCAATTTCAAAGATAAATTTTTTTAACTTTTATGCAAATTCTACAATAAACATTCATTTTTTACAATATATTTTATATAACATTATTGCAACTATTTTCATCAATTCGTTTATCCCATCGCACGGTATATATCAAAAAGCTTGCAATACGGCTTTTTATGTTATATAATTGTAGAAAGAGCATATATTAAAGCATGAATACGGTAACTTCAGGTCTATTAAAGGAGGCGCACTATGAACATACAATGGTATCCGGGGCATATGACAAAAACAAAACGCATGATGCAGGAAAATATCGCTCTTGTGGATATTGTGATAGAGCTGCTTGATGCGCGAATACCTTACAGCAGCCGAAACCCCGATATAGATAAACTGGCAGCCAACAAAAAACGCATTGTAATACTTAATAAATCCGACCTTGCAGATGACAAAAAAACCGAACGTTGGGTAGGATATTTTGAAAGCCAAGGGCTTTATGTGCTGCTTGCCGACAGCATAAGGGGCAAGGGGCTGAAAGCCGTTGCCGAGGCTGCCGAAGAGCTTATGGCTGAAAAAAAAGAGCGACTGCGAAAACGCGGCAGGATATTTGTACCCACACGCGCTATGGTGGCAGGCATACCTAATGTGGGCAAATCTACGCTGATAAATAAATTTGTCGGCAGGTCTACAGCCAAAACGGGCGATAAACCCGGCGTAACACGCGGTAAACAGTGGGTCAGGATCAAAAGGGACTTAGAGTTGCTTGATACACCCGGCATACTCTGGCCAAAATTTGAGGATAAGGAAGTCGGACTCAAGCTTGCCTTTACGGGTGCCGTAAACGACAATATAACCGATTTGCCCGAGCTTGCTCAAGAGCTTATTTCCCTTTTGCGCAGGTTATATCCAAACGAATTGAAAGCGCGTTATAAAATTGATTTTGACGAAAACACTCCCACACATGAGATATTGAACGACATAGGTGTTTCGCGCGGTTTTATGGCAAAAGGCGGTATAGTTGACACAAAACGCACGGCAAGTATATTTTTGGATGAGTTTCGCGCGGCAAAACTTGGAAAGATGACGTTGGAAAGTGTTGAAGATATAGCGACAGAGCCTTAAAATATAACGTTTGTCGGCATAAAAAATTTTTTGAAATCAAAATTTGAATAATTTCTCCGACTGCGGACATAATAATCTTGAGGATATAAATATCCCTAAGAG
>CANRCU010000044.1 GCA_947629215.1 uncultured Clostridia bacterium | reverse complement strand
GACGGTATGATAATAACGGGCGCACCCGTCGAACAGATGGAATTTGAAGAAGTGAACTACTGGGACGAACTGACACAGATAATGGAATGGACAAAAACCAACGTAACAAGCACGTTCCATATATGCTGGGGCGCTCAAGCCGGGTTGTATTATCATTACGGCATAAAAAAATATCCGCTGAAGAAAAAAATGTTCGGCGTGTTCCCGCATACGAAAATATACGACCATATAGACCTGCTGCGCGGCTTTGACGATATTTTCTATGCTCCGCATTCAAGGCATACGGAAGTGAGAGCGGAGGATATAGAAAAAGTCGACGGTATACGCGTTATTTCCGCCAGCAGCGAAGCGGGCGTTTATATCGTTGCCGACAATGACGGCAGACAGTTTTTTGTTATGGGTCACAGCGAATATGAAAGACATACGCTTGCGGACGAATATTTTCGCGATGTGGAGAAGGGCTTGGATATAGAGATACCAAAAAACTATTTCAGGGATGACGACCCCGAAAAAGAGCCTATATCGCTGTGGAAAGCCCACAGCAGCCTGCTTTATACAAATTGGCTGAATTATTATGTATATCAGCTGACCCCGTATGATATAAGCAGCATAGGCAAATGAAACCGAAAAAACAATAACGGAAGGAGAATCAGCAAATGAAAGCTAAATCATGTGCCGCTTTGGCGCTTGCCGCAGCGATGGTGCTTGGCGGCAGCAATGTATTTGCGGCAGGAGGATCAAGATATTTTACGGACGTGAATGACAACAGCTACGGCTGGGCAGGCACGGCGGTAGACTATCTTTACGAAAAAAATATCGCAAGCGGCGTCGGCAGCGGAAAATATTCGCCCGAAAGCGAAATAAAACGCTGTGATTTCATCATTTTGGTAAATAAAGCATTTAATCTTACACCTTTTAACGATATGGTGGCAAATTTCAACGACATCAATAAAGACGACTATTTTTATGACGCTGTTGTGAACGCAAAGGGCGCAGGCATAATAAAGACGGACTATGCCTTTTATCCAAGGCAGCCAATAATACGCGGCGATGCGATGCAGATGCTCTATACGGCTCTTGATAAGGGGGGCTATATATCGGCGGCATCGACAGACCTGTCAATGTATACGGACGAGGCTGAAGTCAAAGACATAAATTCGCGCCTTGCGCTCGGAACTCTTACACAAATGGGCATAATAAGCGGTGATAACGGCAAAATAAAATATGCCGAAACAATGTCCCGCGCGGAAATGGCAATGATATTCTATAAAGCCCTTAATTATATGGAGAACAACAAACCGTCGGAAAAACCCGTTGTGACCGAAAAACCCGAGGTTCAGAAACCGGAGCAGCCGGCGGAGGACACGGAAAGCAAAGAAAACAAAGGCAATGTACTGAGCGAGCAGGAGCTTAAAGAAACCGTAGTTATAGACGGCAATGAAATAACGGGCATAGACAATGCAAAAGTGCGCTTGTCGGGCAGCTCCGTCAACTCGGTCGAGGTCGCCGCAGATGTGAAAACGGAGATAAACAATGCGCTTATACAGGCAATGGGCGTTGGATCAAACGGCGTTTTCATTGACAGAGATTCAAGCGTTGAAATGGAAAATACTCAGCTGACGGCAGGCAATAACGACACGTCGGGCGTTAAAGGCGGCGACAGCACAAAAGTTGTTATCACGGGCGGAAAGGTCATTGTTGACGGCAACAGAGCAACTGGCGTGAAAACGACGGGCAAAGCCGATATAAGCGAAACCGAATTTAATGTAAGCAAGGGTTCGGCTGTCACAGCAGAGGTCGACGGCGAAATAACCGTGGAAAATGCAGTGCTGAACGGCAGTGATGTTGTAAACGGCTTGTTCTATGCGACCACCGAAAAAGGCGAGGACAAGGGCAGAACAGAAATAAATGTTAAAAACTGCGAAATAACGGGCGACAGAAAGACCACTTTGTTCTATGCCGATAACAGCGACCTTAAAGCAACGCTTGAAAACTGTGATGTAAAGCAGGTAAGTAAACTGGTCGACTGTGGTTCGACGTCTGGCGCTAAGGGCAGCGGCAGCAACGATATTACTATAGACCTTATAAATCAGGAACTGACAGCTGATGTTGAGTGTGACGAGATAAGCCGCCTTACTATAAATCTGAAAAACGGCAGCCACCTTATCGCAGCCGTTAACAGCCGGGATTCCGCCGATTATATCGAAATAAATGTTGAAAAGGGCAGTGTGCTTGAATTGGTCGAAAACAGCTATATCCATGTGCTGAAATATGATGACATTTATGATATACACGAACAGGGCAGAGTCATCTATTATGATGAGGATGATCCCGAAAACAGATTTATGCAGTTTGACGATTATCCCCTTGCAAACGGCGGATATATGGCACCGATGGAGAAATAATAACCATGCAATAACAGAGGGCAATAAGAACTTATTCAAAAAATTGTGTTTTTTGCCAAAATCAAAGCAGCGCAATTTTCTCAGAAATAGCTTGACATTTAATAAAAACGGCGTTATAATCAATTTATATTCAAAACGATGAAAAGGACAGTAGCATCTGCATACCCGATAACAGAGAGGATCCGACGGTGGAAAAGGTCTATCGGCGGCAGTTGTGAAAACCACCTTTGAGCGGCTTTAATACAGCCCGTCTTATCCGCGTTATCGGATACAAAAGCGGTGCTTTGCACAATTCGGGTGGAACCGCGGAATTTAAGATTTCGTCCCTTATCATGCTCTTTTGGCGTGATAAGGGACTGTTTTTTTTGAAATAAAAAAGAAAGGAAGATAAAAATGATCAATGTTACTTTGAAAGACGGCTCATCAAAACAATACGAAAACGCCATGACCGTGCTTGATATTGCAAAAGACCTGAGCGAGGGTCTTGCAAGAAATGCCTGCTGCGGAAAAATCGACGGCAAAGTCGTGGATTTGAGAAAGACGGTAGACGCAGACTGCACACTTGAAATTTGCACATTTGATTCGCCCGAGGGCAAAAAGGCTTTTCGCCATACGGCATCTCATATTATGGCTCAAGCCGTAAAACGCCTTTATCCCGAGGCAAAACTTGCCATAGGTCCCGCTACGGACGAAGGTTTTTACTATGATTTTGACAGAGAACCATTCACACAGGCTGAATTTGCCGAAATTGAAAAAGAAATGAAAAAAATAGTCAAGGAAAATATTCCGCTTGAATATTTTGAACTGCCGCGCGCAGAGGCGCTTAAATTTATGGAGGACGCAGGCGAACCGTATAAAGTGGAGCTTATAAACGATCTGCCCGAGGACGCAATTATATCTTTCTATAAACAAGGCGATTTTACAGACCTTTGCGCAGGTCCTCACCTTATGAGTACAAAACCGATAAAGGCGTTTAAGATCACTAATGAAGAAGGCTCGTCGGGTGCTTACTGGCGTGGAAACGAAAAGAATAAAATGCTTGCAAGGATATATGCTACCGCTTTTACAAAGGCAAGCGACCTTGAAGAATATCTTACCGCAAAAGAAGAGGCAAAAAAGCGTGACCATAACAAACTTGGCAGAGAGCTTGGTATATTCACCACAACGGATGTTATCGGTCAGGGTCTGCCGCTGCTGATGCCAAAGGGTACAAAAATTATTCAGACTTTGCAGCGCTTTATTGAGGACGAGGAAGAACGCCGCGGTTATGTTCGTACCAAAACACCGCTTATGGCAAAAAGCGACCTTTACAAAATAAGCGGCCACTGGGATCATTATAAAGAGGATATGTTCGTCCTTGGCGATGAGGAAAAGGACAGCGAAGTCTACGCTTTGCGCCCCATGACCTGCCCGTTCCAGTATTATGTTTACAAAGCGGAACAGCACAGCTACCGTGATCTGCCCGTAAGAATGGGCGAAACTTCAACTCTTTTCAGAAATGAAGCAAGCGGCGAAATGCACGGTCTTATTCGTGTACGTCAGTTCACAATAAGCGAAGGTCATCTTATACTTCGCCCCGACCAGCTTGAAGAAGAATTTAAGGGCTGTTTGCAGCTTGCAAACGATATGCTTGAAACGGTTGGTCTTATAGACGATGTGAGCTATCGCTTTTCACAGTGGGATCCCGAAAATCGTGAGAAGTATATCGGCACGCCCGAACAATGGGACGAGGCTCAGACCGCAATGAAAAATATTCTCGATCACCTTGGTGTGAAGTATGAAATAGGTATAGGCGAGGCTGCATTCTACGGTCCTAAGCTCGATATACAGATAAAGAACGTATTCGGCAAAGAGGACACGCTTATTACGATACAAATAGATCAGATGCTTGCGGAAAATTTTGATATGTATTATATCGACAAGGACGGTCAGAAAAAACGCCCGTATATCATACACAGGACTTCGATAGGCTGCTATGAAAGAACGCTTGCGCTGCTGATAGAAAAATATGCCGGTCATTTCCCGACATGGCTTGCGCCGCTGCAAGTGAAGATATTGCCTATTTCGGACAAATACATGGACTATGCCGAAAAAGTGCATAAGGCATTCAAGGATAACGGTATTTCGTCGGAGATAGACGACAGAGCGGAAAAAATCGGCTATAAGATAAGAGCCGCGCGAAACGAGAGATTGCCTTATATAATCGTTGTCGGCGAAAAAGAAGCTGCGGAGGGTACGCTTTCCGTACGCTGCAAGGGCGAGGACCTCGGTTCTTATACGATAGACGGATTTATTGCCGAAATACTTGAAGAAATAAAAAATAAGACCAAAAGATGGTAATGCAACGCTCCATTGTTCGGAAAGGAATTATAGAATGAAACACATAACTTTAGGCACAACAGGCATCACCGTACCACAGAACGGATTCGGGGCATTGCCGATACAGCGTGTTGCGATGAATGATGCCGTGCGTATACTGCGCCGCGCCTATGACGGCGGTATGCGTTTGTTTGATACTGCGCGCGCCTATACCGACAGCGAAGAAAAACTTGGTCGGGCTTTCGACGGTATGCGTGACAAAATTTATATAACGTCCAAAACACAGGCAAAAACGCCCGAAAAATTTTGGAGCGATCTTGAAACTACTTTGAAAAACCTGCGCACCGATTATCTTGATGTATATCAGTTCCACTGCGCCGACCGCTGCTTTGCGCCGGACGACGGCACGGGTATGTACGAGGCTATGTTAAAAGCCAAAGAACAGGGGAAAGTGCGTCATATAGGCATAACAGCGCATAAACTTGGCGTTGCGGAAAAATGCGCAGGCTCCGGATTATATGAAACATTGCAATTTCCGTTCAGCTATCTTTCGTCCGAAAAAGAGATAGAGCTGGTAAAGACCTGCTGCGAAAAAAATGTCGGTTTTATTGCTATGAAAGCGCTTGCAGGCGGACTTATAAACAATTCGCGCGCGGCAATGGCTTATATGCTGCAATTTGACAATGTACTGCCGATATGGGGTATACAAAAGGATGAAGAGCTTGAAGAATGGCTGAGCTTTATGAACGACGAACCTGTTATGGACGAGGAAATATCCGCGTTCATCGAACATGAACGCAAGGAATTGAGCGGCGATTTCTGTCGCGGCTGCGGTTATTGTATGCCGTGTCCTCAAGGGATAATGATAAATCAATGTGCAAGAATGTCGCTGCTTTTAAGGCGTTCACCCTCGGCAGGCTGGCTGTCGGAAAATATGCAGGCTGAAATGAAAAAAATCGAAAATTGCGTGGAATGCGGCGCTTGCGCAAGTAAATGCCCGTATGAGCTGAATACGCCCGAATTGCTCAAGAAAAATTATGAGGACTATAAACAGGTTGTTTCGGGTAAAGTAAAAGTTCAGTAGGATCTGCCGATACCGCAGAAGATATTCTATGTGAAACACTACAATAAATATTTGTGTTATATATTATATGAATATCAATGATAAGTAAGGAGAAGGTCGATCCCAAAGCCGGTGTAAACCTCTGAACCGGTGTATGGTAAAAATAACCGGTTCAGAGGTTTGGAAGTAAGAAGATAAGTATTAAAATAGGAACAATTCAAGTTAAAACCCTCAATTTTATGCGGCTTTTACTTGCTTGTTCCTATAATGGCATATTCACCTCTGTTTTTTATTTTCTCAATTTCTGAGATACCAATATACATGATACCATAAACCCTATTATGCAGCCTATCGACAGCGCGGCAAAAATATATAATATCATAAAATATCCGCCTCCGTAATAGAATGTTTCTTTATAATATTATATCCGCATATTCAAAATTTTATAAGTTATTTTATCAAAAACCTATAAGTACGCCTGCAACGGCGCTTATTGCGATAAACACAATAGGGTGAGCTTTGAATTTTCGCATAAGTAAGAAAAGAATGACCGCAAATATAATGCCTTTTATATTAAAAGCCGCTGACAACTCGCCCGAAATTATCTTATCGGGGAAGATAAGACAGCCCGTTATAACGCCTATGCCCGCCATGGTGACAAGTGCCATCGATGCGGGACGCAGCCCCGAAAAAACGGCGTCGACGGTCTTGTTTTCCTTAAAGCGTTCCAAAAATTTTTCGACTGTAACACAAATTATGACGGACGGCAGCACAAGCCCCGATGTTGCGATAATGCCGCCTAATATGCCATGTATGGTAAAACCCGTGTAAGTTGCCATATTAACGCCCATAGGTCCCGGGGTGGATTCGCTTACGGCAAGTATATTTATCAATTCGGCAGCGTCGAACCAGCCTGTTTTATATGCCAGATCGTAAAGAAAAGGCAGTGTGGCAAGACCGCCGCCGACGGCGAAAAGCCCTACTTTAAAAAATTCAAAAAATAACTTCAGAAATATCATTTTTTTGCCTCTTTCAGATTTGCATAGACAACGCCTGTTATGCCCGCGCAGATAATGAAGATACCGCTGCTTATATCAGTCACGAGCGAAAGCATCAGAACGACTGCAAAGACTATATATCCGAATTTATTGCGTATAGAGCTTTTCCACAGCTTTATAACGGCGTTTGTTATAAGCACGCACACACAGACCGCAATACCGCTCAATGCGCGTTGAACATAATAATTATCCGCAAAATTTTGCATAAGCCCCGCTATTATGATTATAAAAATAACGGGAAAAAATACCATGCCCGTTGTGGAGGCAAAAGCGCCTGCAATACCGCCGCGTTTGCAGCCTATAAAAGTCGATACATTGACTGCTATGACACCGGGGGTGCATTGACCGATAGCGTAATAATCGACTATTTCCTCATTGGTCGTCCAGCTGCGTTTGTCGACAAGCTCACGTTCCAGTATCGGCAGCATGGCATAGCCGCCGCCGAAACAGACAGCGCCTATTTTGGCAAAAGTCCAGAACAGATCAAGTAAGTTTTTCATTTTAACGGTCCTTTCTTATTTAGGTCATCAGTCTTTGGCGTTAAGCGGGTATTTAGACGTTTCGAGTATTTTGTTTGCGTTTGAGATACGTTCTTTGTCGGGCGGTGATATATCTTTTAATTTATAGTCTATGCCCAGCTTTTCGTACTTTGAAACACCAAGATTATGGTAGGGCAGTACCTCGACTCTCTCCACATTATCGAGCGTATCTATAAAATCGCGCAAACGTATCAGGTATTTGTCGTTGTCGCTGTATTGCGGCACAAGCACGTGACGCAGCCAGACGGGTTTTTTTATGTCGGAGAGATATTTTGCCATATCCAGTATGTTGGTGTTTTCCTTACCCGTTATTTTTTTGTGTTCGGCATTGTCGATGTGTTTTATATCCAATATGACCAAGTCGGTATATTCCATAAGCCGACAGAATTTTGAGAAAAACGGTTCTTCGCGCGCAAATGGCTGACCTGCGGTGTCTATTGTGGTGTGTATGCCGTTTTCATGGGCTTTTTGCAGAAATTCCGTCAAAAAATCCATTTGCAGCAGCGGTTCGCCGCCGCTTGCGGTTATGCCGCCTTTGCCGCCCCAATAGGGTTTGCAGCGCAGCGCTTTTTTTATAAGCTCGTCGGCTGTGGTCGGCGTACCGGACTTTAATTGCCATGTGTCGGGATTATGGCAGAAATTACAGCGCATGGCGCAGCCCGAGAAAAAAACGACGAACCTTACGCCCGGACCGTCCACAAGCCCGAAAGTTTCCGTTGAGTGTATATATCCTGAGTTCATATTTTTGCTTTTTGGATGTTATCTCAAATTCCTTGTTCTATTTTTGGGGACCTTGTTCCAAGATCTCCGACAGCAAATTTTTAATTTAAATATTTATCGGGTACTTCATAGCCGTAAGACTTTAATTTTTCGGCATATTCTCTGTTTTTAAGTCTTTCTTCCGACTCTTTGATATATTTTTCCATTCCTTTTTCTTCAAAGCCGAACTTTACTCTTACAAACATAACGGCACAAAACAGAGTACCCAACACGCCTATTCCGATACATCCTATTATCTTTGTAGGATACCAGCCGTTGAATTTCACCATAAAAATAAAGAGAAATATACATAACAATGTCATAGCGGCAAAGAAGACCATGCCTTTAAGAAATATAGACGGATCGACGATCCTGCGTTCAAAGCCCTCTATGGCTACTTCCGTAAATCTTTTATCGAGAAATTCATTTTTACATTCGGGGCATACTTTTACAGGACTGCCATACGCCCATGCATTGCAATTTTCTTTTGTTTTTTTGCCGCAATGCGGACATTCCAATATTACAAATCCCATTTTTTATTTTCCTTTCTTATTTGTGATAGGGCTGTGGTTTTGGGGCAAAGCCCCGAAAACCGTTAAAGCTCTGCATGACATGTCCTTGAAATAACATCTCTCTGTTGTTCGGGCGTCAGGTCTATAAACTTGACCGCATATCCCGAAACACGTATGGTAAAGTTTGCGTATTCCTCTTTTTCGGGGTGTTCCATACAATCTATCAGCTTTTCTTTACCGAATACATTTACATTAAGATGATGCGCCCCTTGGTCAAAATATCCGTCAAGCACATTTACAAGGTTTTGTATACGCTCGTTTCTGTTGTGACCCAAAGCCTCGGGATTTATGGTCTGCGTATTCGATATACCGTCAAGCGCCCACTCATACGGCAGTTTTGCCACCGAATTAAGCGATGCTATAAGTCCGTTTTTCTCAGCCCCGTAGCTTGGGTTAGCCCCCGGCGATAACGGCTCTCCGCCCTTTCGTCCGTCGGGCATTGACGCAGTTGCCTTGCCGTATACAACATTTGACGTTATTGTCAATATCGAAGTTGTCGGCTCGGAATTACGATAAGTATGATGCTTTTTCAGCTTTTCAAGAAAAGTTTTCAAAAGCTGTACCGCTATGTCGTCCGCTCTGTCGTCGTCGTTTCCGTAACGCGGAAAATCCCCCTCGGTCTCAAACTCGTCAATAATACCGTGTTCGTTTCTTATGGGCTTTACTTTGGCATACTTGATAGCCGAAAGCGAATCCACCACATGCGAAAATCCCGCAATACCCGTTGCAAAAGTACGCCTTACATCGGTGTCTATAAGCGCCATTTCGGCAGCCTCATAATAATATTTGTCATGCATATACTGTATGGCATTCAGCGTGTTTACATAAACATCGACAAGCCAGTCCATCATTTTATCATATTTTTCCATTACCTCGTCATAATCCAGATATTCCGATGTAATGGGTCTGTAAGCGGGTCCTACCTGCTGTAAAGTTTTGGCGTCTACACCGCCGTTCATGGCATAGAGCAGACATTTGGCAAGATTTGCCCTTGCGCCGAAGAACTGCATTTCCTTGCCCGTTTGTGTGGCGGACACACAACAGCATATCGAATAATCGTCACCCCATACAGGGCGCATTACATCGTCATTTTCATACTGTATAGAGCTTGTGTCAATGGATATGGCAGCAAGATAATCTTTAAACGGCTTAGGCAGCCTTGAAGAATACAGCACCGTCAGATTCGGCTCCGGTGAAGGCCCCATATTCTCCAAAGTATGCAGAAAACGGAAACAATTCTTTGTGACCATTGACCGTCCGTCCTGACCTATACCGCCGACTTCAAGCGTAGCCCAGACGGGATCGCCCGAAAACAACTGATTATACGATTCTATCCTTGCAAATTTGACCATACGGCATTTAAGCACAAAATGGTCTATAAGCTCCTGAGCCTGGCTTTCGTTGATAACGCCGTTTTTCAGATCTCTCTCAATATATATATCGAGGAAAGTGGAAACACGTCCCACACTCATTGCAGCCCCGTTCTGCGTTTTGATAGCTGCAAGATAACCGAAATAAAGCCACTGTACAGCCTCTTTTGCATTTTGCGCAGGCTGTGAAATGTCATAGCCGTATATCTCAGCCATCGTCTTCATACCGTTCAATGCCTTTATCTGCTCGGCAAGCTCTTCACGCTGACGTATAACATCGTCCGTCATTGTGCCGCAGCCGCAGTTTGCAAAGTCTTTCTGCTTTTCTTCAATAAGACGGTCTATGCCGTAAAGCGCAACACGCCTGTAATCGCCCACTATACGTCCGCGTCCGTAAGTGTCCGGCAAGCCTGTCAGTATCTTTGCGTGCCTTACAGCCTTCATTTCGGGTGTATAAACGTCAAACACGCCCTGATTATGCGTTTTGTGATATTCGGTGAAAATTTTATGCAGCTCGGGGCTTGGCTCGTAGCCGTACATACGGCAAGCCTGTTCGGCCATTTTTATACCGCCGTAAGGCATAAATGCCCTTTTGAGCGGCTTGTCCGTTTGCAGACCGACTATCTGTTCAAGGTCTTTGTCAAGATACCCTGCTTTGTGAGATGTAAGCCCGGTCACAATATCCGTGTCCATATCCAGAACTCCGCCTTTTGCGCGCTCTTCTTTCTGAAGCTGCTGCAGCTTGCCCCACAGCTTGTTAGTGGCGTCTGTCGGACCTTCAAGAAAACTTGCATCGCCGTCGTAAGGCGTGTAATTTTTCTGTATAAAATCCCGTACATTGATCTCCTCTTTCCAAAGTCTGCCCGAAAAGCCGTTCCACTGCTCGTAGTTTTTCATATTTCAGTCCTCCCGTTGAATGAACCGTTGTTTTTTTTGTTCGCAAAACATATAATAACATTATTATACGGTTTTGTAAATAAAAATTTTAAGGATCGATATTCGGTCAAGAGCAATATCAGGCGTTGCCAAGCTCTGCGGCTTTTGCGGCCATTACGGCTTTTGCAAGCTGATCGCCGCACGAAGTCGGGCGCATACCGCAGGTATTGCCCGAAAGTTTAGCGCTGATGTCGTCCGCGTCCCAGCCGTCCACAAGTTTTGCTATCGCTTTGAGATTGCCGTTGCAGCCGCCCGTAAAATGAATATTGCTGACCTTTCCTTTGTTGATGTCAAGACTTATCATCTGTGAACAAACGTTTTCTGTAATGTAATCATAATGCATAATAAAAAACCTCCTGATTAATTTGACTTGATTCTTATTAATTAAATTTAATAAGAATTTATTCAAAAGAAAATTTATTTCTTTCATAACTTATTTTTTCTCACACAGCCCCACTATAACAAGCTCTACCGCAAGCGCCTGATCCCTTATCCTGCCCGTTTTTATATCCGTGTCGCAGTTATAGCACGCATTCAGCCCGTTGAGCAGCTCGGCGGGCTT